>SLOZ01000386.1 GCA_007132255.1 Limnochordia bacterium
GCTGTTTTGAGCGCATCCGGTCAAGTATACCGGGGGTGCAATATCGAAAATGCAGCCTATTCTCCTACTAATTGCGCGGAACGCACAGCCGTGTTTAAAGCTGTCTCGGAAGGTGAACGACACTTTACCGCCATAGCGGTCGTGGCCGACACGGAAGGACCCGTTTCACCGTGTGGCGTCTGCCGCCAAGTATTGGCTGAATTTTTTCCTCCAGAGACCCCTGTCTATCTCAGTAACATGCGGGGAGTTTGGCAGAGTACGACGGTCGGAGATCTATTGCCCGGCGCCTTTATGAAGCAATCGCTTCTGGGAGAAACGAGCGAATAATCCAAACAGTGGTGCTGTTGGATTCCCTGGTTTGATCTGACTTGAGTCGCGCCGACGATGGTCCAGTATTGTTTGGATAAAGGTTTCTAAAAGGAGTGCCACTGATGTGGAACACGGAGTTGGTTACGGAATTTGATCAGCCCATGCTGACAGCGTTGGAACGGATTGAACGGAAAGCATTCGGTGAGGGAGCATTGAATGTTTGGGTTTTTGTTCCATTTATCCGGCACGGACGTGTTTTCGTCCTCCGTTCAGATACGGGTCAATTAGGTGCCGTGGCAGAGTATATGCGGGACTTCGATGCACCAGACAACGCATACTTGTTCGGATTGTCTGTGGATGAGCGTTACCAAGGGCAGGGTTTGGGAAGCCAACTATTGATGGATAGTCTACAGTGGTTGAAAGAAAATGGGGTGGAAACAGTGGAGTTAACCGTGGATCCGCAGAACGAACCAGCCGTATCCCTATACGATAAGGCCGGTTTCCGTGAAGCCGAAACCCGCCGCAATGAATATGGAATTGGTGAGCACAGGTTGTCTATGACACTGCAACTGCAAACCTTTGTTAGGGGGCAGTCATGAGCGTATTTCACAGTGGATTCGCTGCAGTTGTCGGACGACCCAATGTGGGTAAGTCGACCCTTCTGAATACTTTGATTGGCCAAAAGGTAGCAATTGTCTCTGCCAAACCCCAAACAACCCGAAATATGATACAATGTATCTATACGCGCCATGATACCCAGATTGTTTTTTTGGATACCCCTGGGATCCATAAACCCAGGCACAAATTGGGTGAGTATATGGTCCAAGCTGCTCGGAATGCCCTGAAAGAAGTGGATGTGGTCGCCTTCTTGAGTGATATCACCCAATGGACGGCTGAGGACGCCGCTATTCTTGAAGAATTGGTGACGTTGGACACTCCTGTCGTGGCCGTTTTGAACAAAGTCGATCTGTTGGACCCCGATAAGGTCCAACAGGCGGTAAGTCAAGCGGCTGCTCGACATGCGTTTGCAGCGGTGGTTCCGATATCAGCTGAGCACAACATTGACACCGAAATATTGCTGGCAGCGCTGTTAGAGCATATTCCCGAAGGTCCGCAGTATTATCCAGATGACTGGGTTGTGGACCACCCTGAACGGTTCATAGTAGCCGAGTTCATCCGGGAACAGGTCCTTCAACTGACAGAGGAGGAAATTCCTCATTCCGTTGCTGTTGACGTAGACGAGATGAAGGAAGACGAAAAAAGAGACAAACCTTTGATGCGGATTCGTGCCACCATTTATGTGGAACGCGACTCCCAAAAAGGGATCATTATTGGGAAACAAGGTCGAATGCTCAAAGCCATCGGCACAGGTGCTCGCCAAGAAATTGAGACCATGCTCGGAATCCAGGTCTTTTTGGACCTCTGGGTCAAGGTGAAGAAAGATTGGCGCAGCAAAGGTGGAACTTTGAAGGAGTTCGGCTATCAATCATAACCCTAACAAAGTCGGTGTGCAGCCCGAATTAATGTGAGGGGAGGACAGGTGAACATGGCCATGAATGCACTGCGTAAGCACAAAAGCGAAGACAACAAAAAGGCTGAATTAGGCTATTTGGTCGCCCAAGCGCAAGCGGGGGATAAGGATGCCCGGGAGCAAATACTCAGGGATTATCGTCCGTTCTTCCTGCGTGTGGCATCAGGTGTTTCCAAAAAGTATCTGGTTTTGGGTCGTGATGATGAAGCCAGCATCGCAATGTTGGCGTTTGATGAAGCCATTGGTTCATATAACCCAGAAGCAGGAGCTTCGTTTCTGAGTTTTTCGGAATTAGTGATTAAACGGCGCATGGTCGATTTCTTTCGCCGCCGTTCGAGAAGACAGTTGGAAATTCCGATATCCTCCTTGGAATCAGACGATCAGGATGATAATGTCGTTCAGCGCATTGAATCCAAGGAAGCGTTTCATGTTCTGCGCGAACAAGAAGAGGCCGAGGAGCGTCGGGAAGAGATTTTCCGTCTCAACCAAGTCTTAAGTGACTATGGGATTCTTTTTTCTGATTTGGTCAAGATATCTCCGAAACATCAAGATGCCCGGGAACGGGCTTTAGAAGTTGCGCGGATTTTGGCTGAGGATCCCAAACTACTAGCGTATCTAACCAATCGGCGTTCGCTGCCGCTCAAAGATCTGCAGGATCGCGTTGATGTCAGTCGTAAAACACTAGAGCGCCAACGAAAGTATATTATTACCTTGACATTGATCTTGATCGGAGAGTTTTATTACCTTCAGGAGTATCTCAAGCGAACTATTTAACGGGAGGGAAACGTATGCGAGGCAAAGGGGTTGTCGTGGAGATCGCAGGCAAGAACCGTGTAATCGTCATGACGTCCCGCGGCGAGTTCGTGCGTGTGCCTTGTAAAAAAGCTGTGACAATTGGTCAAGAGATGACCTTTCACTTCTCCCATCCACGCCCAACGCTGCACTTGAGTGCAGCGGCTATGCTGCTCGTCGCCATCTTAGGAACGGCTACCTGGATGAATGGTTTCGTTCCTATGTTTGGCAGCGCGATACCGGAGTTTTTTGTGACATTGGAGATCAATCCCGGCATAGAACTGGCTGTGAGTCGAAGCAAACGTGTTGTGTCGGCATCGGGACTGAACGCGGAAGGGCAGGAGTTTTTAGATGAAATCCGAGTCGTTGGGCGACCGTTCAAACAGGCGGTTGAAGTCATTACGGCTCAATTGGAGCAAAAAGGCTTTTTACAGGATGGCGGGCGCGAAATTTTGGTGACCATTTCGACACCAGGAACCGATGAAACGCAGTTAGCATCGTTAGATTCCATTCATCTGGACCGGCAGGAGTTGGGTATCGAACATGAACTGGAGCAGGTCGTACGGGATACGTTGACGACGACCTATCA
>SLOZ01000105.1 GCA_007132255.1 Limnochordia bacterium
GCAGGGCTTTTTTGCTCAGGCATTGCTCATCGCGGACTATGTCCAGCAGAGTACATCAATCTCTACTACTGGGCCAAAATGGCTCGCAGATCGCGGTTGACATCGTCGGCTCGCTCAAGCATTAGAAAATGCCCTGTTTGGGGATAATACGACAGACGATCATCCGGAATCTCGGCATAGCCGTACTTCTGCAATGCCTTCGGCAATTTTGCCCTATCGTTCACTAACGATGAGGACACAAACAAGTAAATCGGGATGTCCAAGGTTTTGATGTCGGAAGACAAGTCCGTCTCCAGCAGGCTTTTCATGTAATGATAATATGCGTTGCGATCAGTGGTCAGTGCGGTCTCCAACAAGGTTTCCCGGAGAAGTTTGTCGTCCGTCATCTTTTTGAATTGTTCGCCGACGACGGTTTGGAAATTTTTCTTTAGCGTCTTTAAGAAAAGCCAGTTCAACAGTGCAATTCCTGTCTGTTTCGTCGGAACATCCATCAAGATGAGCCGATTTACGGACTGGCGGTTCTCTTTGGCTGCTGCGATGGCCATCAAACCACCCATGCTGTGGCCTACAAGGGAGATCCGGGATAATCTCTGTTCACGGATCTCTTCGGATATGGCACTTGCTGTATGTTGGATGCTGACAGCATGCGCTGCCTTTGTGTTGTTCCCGTGGCCAGGCAGCTCTACGGTTATGAACCGGTAATCCTGCCCAAATGCATCCCGTTGGTTGCTCCACACCGCCGCTGACGAGCCAAGGCCATGAATTAACAGGAGGGCGTCACCCGAGCCACGATAATGAAAGTCGACCATGCCTCCACCTTCTTTCGCGCGATTTCAGAACCCAGAAACCGTTCTGTTTTTCGGCTTGGCACCGACCGTCAACGACAGTTGCAGCGAAATCGGTTACCGATTGCCGTCGGGCAGAGCCTCCCCGGCCCTTTGGAGAACCCAGACTCGGCTGGTGTTCTGCTTCGGGTTCTCTAGAAGCTGAGCCGCTTGAACACATAACCGCAGACGAGCCCAGCTGCGATCCCCATTGCATGGGCGGCGGCACCAATAGAGATGGCAGGATTCATGAGTAACAGAGCCGCATTGCCCACGAACAATGCCAACACATAATGTTTCGCTGGATGCTTCCAAACCAGCAGCTTTGGTTGGAGGACCGAAACCGCTGCAACGATGCCCCAGACAGCCGCTGAGGCCCCAACCACAGGACCGGTCCAGCCGATCACAGGAGCAAAGAAGGGGAAGGTTAGGCTGCCAAGGAATCCGCAGATCACGTAGGTCAGCAAGACCACGGCAGAGCCATGGTTCTTTTCCATTTCCTTGCCAAAAACGAAAAAGAAACCCATGTTCAAAAGCAGGTGTATATGGACTTCCTGGGAAAAGAACACTGTCAGCAAGGTCCACGGTCTCGCCCGGATCAGGCTGGTTTCAGGATTGAGCAGCAACAGTTCCCCAAGCTGGGGCATGGCGTTTAACGCAGCGAAGATCGCTACGTTGATGATGATCAAGGCCATGGTCAGTGGGGCCTCGCGGAAAATCGACTGCTTGCGTGTCATGGTCTGTTCCATGTTGGCATTTTCCCTTCACGTTTCATCATCCATCATGTAGTATGTAGTATCGATTGCTGGTCATAAGGGCTCGCGTTGCCCCATGTTCCGGGTTAGCGAACCCGAGAAGGCGGGTACTCGGTCACAGTGTCATCACCGCCGCTATGCAGCCTTACGGAGCGGCTGCCTGCGGTGGATCAGCATCGATGTTATGGCCAAAGCCAGTACATCCAACCCGCTTCGCAGAAGCATCTGGGGCATGGTATCACTGAAGATCATGCCGATGAAGCTGTTGTATATCATCCAGTTGAGGCCGATGCTGAACAAGACCAACTTGACCGTCAGCAGCAGCGTGTTCGGCTCATCAGCAAAAAATGGGTACAGCAGCACATATGAGCAGCCCAGGGCAGTTCCAAACACGACCGTCCAGATGTACACCGGAATGGGATAGGTGGTCACATTACTGGTGATGATGCCTGTTTCATACCCCAAGGTGCGGATAAGGACAAAGGATAAGGCAATCAAAAAGACGGTCCGGAAGGCATTGGGTCTCTCTGTGACCTTAACGTCTGGCTGATCTTGCCTTGGCGTGACTGCCGTCCAGTAGGTCACGACAAGACATAACAGCACCGTTGGAATCGCATCACCCAGCCCTAGCAGGAACTGAAACCAGACAAAGGGCAGGCCCCACTGGGAGAATGGCGATGCCTCGACCACGACCTCCTGCATACCAAGAAAATACAACGGAGCGAAGGCCAATCCGAACCGCAGACCCTTGGCCAGCCAAGGCATCCTAGAACCACGCCCAAACACCTGAGTAACGATGGTGATATGCGTGAACAAGAGCAAGAAGTAGAATACCGCTGCGACCTCAAATCCAACTAGGGCAACAAAACTCGAGTCGAATGCCTCCACCGAGACTTCGCTTGGCATCAGAGCATGAACCGCAATTGCCAAAAACGCTGCTCCAACCACTGCAATCACTTTTAAGAATGTCGACATCACTCACCACTCCCAACGTTCTTGGTCTGTCGGATGTTGTAGCTTCGGCCGTGGGCCCGCTCTTTGCTTTGAGGGAAGCCTCAACGGAGTTCCGTAACACCTTGGTTGTCACTCCTTCACATGAGCTTCCAGGCTCATCGGAACATCGTAGCGTACCACAGCTGATTCCCTCCGGCCCATCCGCCTACTCCATTCTACGTGGATGCGGCTCCGGAGGAAACTTCCTCAAGGTTGAGCTTTCCTCCGCCCTAAGACCGATTCGACCGTTGATTTACCGGACACGGAAAACCAAGCAAACACTCCCTCATCCACCAGATTGGGATGGCGACCGATGCATGGCTACGCTGGCCAGCTCTGTAGAAGCACCCGTCGCCCTCTTGCTCATACTCGGACGAAACGTGTACACCCTGGTATCAGAGTAACCGGTTTTGGCCGCGCAAAAGCGATCCACTTTGACCAGTTCTCAAGGTACATTGGAGACATCAGACACCAATAGACCAGGAGTAAGGAGATAGTCAAAGTGGATCAATGTGAGGATACAAAGAACTGCTCCCAGGGAACGAGCCATCCCGGCGCCGAACGGCCCGCCGACTTGGAGTATCCCGCAATCTGGTGGACTGTGGCTGCATGGGGTGGCAGACGCCATGCGAGCAAA
>SLOZ01000249.1 GCA_007132255.1 Limnochordia bacterium
AGCACCCTTCCCTGCCACATGAACACCACCAATTCTAACATACCGAATTGAGCACTGTCAACCGTTTTTTGCCGGCCGTACTGTGAATTTCATCCGGGTTCCCTTACCGTATTCACTCTCGGCCCAGATCCGCCCTTTATGCTTCTCTACGATGTGCTTAACAATAGAGAGACCGAGCCCCGTACCACCCATATTCCGAGAACGGCCCCTGTCGACACGATAAAACCGTTCAAAGACTCGATTCAGGTGGTCCTTCGGAATTCCGTGGCCATCGTCAGAGATGGTCACTTCCAACATATTGTCTTTCATTTCAGCATCAATCCACACTGTGCCGCCTTCTTGGTTGTACTTAATACCGTTGTCCACCAAGTTCATGGCCACCTGCCGCAACAACTTGGCATCGCCCATGATCATTGTGCCTTCCGGAATCCTGTTTTCCACCGTTATGTTCTTTATCTCTGCTTTGCTCGCCAAAACGGTTAAGGTAGCGTCAAACACCCCTTTGAGGTCAGTTGGAACCAACTCCATAGACTGTTTTCCAGACTCGATGCGCGATAGGTCCAACAAGTCATTGATCAAGGTGATCATACGGTCGGTTTCACCGTTCACAATGCGTAAGAACCGTTCAATGATCTGCTTGTCACTGAGATCGCTGTTGAGAAGAGTTTCCACAAATCCCTTAATGGATGTGATTGGCGTACGCAGTTCGTGCGAAACATTGGCAACAAATTCCTGGCGCATCTTCTCCAATTTCCTGAGGTTCGTCACATCACGCAGCACGGCCACCGCTCCGATGATTCCCCCATCCTCCGACTCCAAAGGACTGCAGGTCACGGCTACGGTGCGATCGCTGCCCGGATACAACTTGATCTCCTGGCTCAGAGAAACCTCTTGTGTCATTGTGTCGTTAAGGAGATTGGCTAAGTCCAAATTGCGGATCACTTCCACTTGATCCTTACCAATCAGGGACTCCTCATCCAGGCCTGTAGCATCGGCTACAGTGCGGTTTGCCAAGATTACCTTACGCTGCATGTTTACGGCGAGCACACCGTCGTCCATACTCGACAAAACCGCGTTCAACTTGCCCTCGCGGTCGTGAATGGTATTGAACATTTCTTCCAACGTTTGCGAAAGTTCATTGAACGCCTTTCCTAAAAGACCTATCTCATCGGTGGTTCGCACGAGGACCCGTCGGCCAAAATCTCCGGCCTGCAGCTGCCGCGTAACCACTAAGAGATCATCCAGGGGATCTGTGATATGGCGGCTGATCATGTAGGCCACAGCCAAGGCCGCCAAAGCCACCAAAACTGCGATCATGAGAGAACTACCCAAGAAAGTGCCCAGCGTCATGCTGATTTTGTCGGCACCGATAGCCACACGGACTGCACCGTCAACCAACGGAACCGCAGCATACACCGATGCTTCGCCTGTAATTGTACTGGTCCGTTCAGCGAGGGCATCCTCCCCCCGGAGGGCGCGAACAAATTCCGGACGGAAACGATGGTTATCCATCTCCTCCGGATGCGACAATGAGTCTGCTACCACGTTGCCTTCACTATCAATCACAGTGATACGGCGGCCCAACTCTTGTCCGAGCCGACTGAGCTCGGTATGAAGGTATTCGCTCTCCACTTCTTCTAGCCAAAAACGGACGAGTTTCGCGTCAGAGACTAGGTCCTCCTCCATCTTGGCTCGCAAGGTTCGCTGCGAATACAGGCTGACAAAAAATGTGGCAACCCCTACAGACAAAAGGGTTACCACCAAAACTAGGGCTGTCAGCTTAAACAAGAGTAGCTTGCGCAAGCTTAGTTCCCCCTCAGTTTATACCCCACTCCATGGATGGTTTCAATGCGCTCTTCGCCTTCTTTACCGAGTTTACGGCGGAGGTGGCGAATATGCACGTCAACGGTACGTGTCTCGCCTTCATACTCGTAGCCCCAAACTTTCTGCAGTAAAAAATCACGGGTCAATACCTTGCCAATGTTCAGCAGGAAGATATGGAGCAAGTCGAATTCTTTCCGAGTTAACTCCACAAGGTCTTCACCCACGGTCACTTCACGAGTTTCGATCCGCATCGTGATGTTACCCACATTGAGTTCTTCCTCTTCCTGTATGTCCTGACCACTAGAGCGACGTAGTACCGCCTTAATCCGAGCTACTAACTCTAAGGGACTGAACGGTTTGGTTATATAATCGTCAGCACCTAGCTCCAAACCCAACACTCGCTCTAACTCAGTCTCCTTCGCTGTGAGCATGATGATGGGAACATTGCTGTTCTTACGAATAGCTTTACAGACGTCATACCCGTCTTTGCCAGGAAGCATCAAGTCCAGAACAATGAGTTCCGGTTTTACCGCTTCAAATTTTTCCAAAGCCTCGAGACCATCACTAGCCACTTCCACTTCGAAACCGGCCTGCTCCAGGTTGAACTTGATTAATTCTTGAATTGGCACCTCATCATCGACAACCAAAATACGCTGTCTCATCGAATCACCCACCTCATAAATTTGTCACAGCTCCGTCGTACCGATGCCCTCACTGCCAGCAGATCTGACTTCCAAATAGAGTTCAGCCAATGACACCAGGTTTCACCATCACAGAAACGCCATTCCACCGAGACTAATGCTAGCTAGAACGCACCCCAACCTATGCCAGCGCGCCATTTGGCCAACACTACCCATATCACTGTGAACATGGAAACCTCTAGTCTTAACAATACGACACGGGTGTTAGGATCTCCTGTTTTTTCAGATTAGTTCAATACAAAACAACTTCCCACCGCAACATACGCTATCGATTGCGGACATTCGTCAGCCCATATTTTGTCATTCCGGGAATTAACCCAGTCTGAAGTCTCGACATATTCCACGGGCATCCGGTTTGCGGCGAGTCCTATTCTATATCAAGAACGGGCACGAAAAACATGTCGGCCAGATCTTTTCGTGGGGATGGCCGCTCCTGCTCCGCTAGTTCCTCACTTAAATCTTCGGTGCGTCCAAGATGGCCAATGGCCACGGCAGCAACGATGCTGAAATCATCGGGGACTGCAAAGGACTCCCGGACCTGCTCAACGTTGAAACCGCCCATAGCGTGCGTGATCAATCCGCGACGCTGCGCCTCTAGACTGAGGTAACCCCAAGATGTGCCTGCATCGAAAAGATGCCAGCGGTTCGGTCTATTCTTCCGATCAAAGTTCTGTTTGGATA
>SLOZ01000305.1 GCA_007132255.1 Limnochordia bacterium
CGCACAGTTACGCATCCTGAATGCCCTAATTCTGAATAAAATGACAGAACAGGCCTGCCGGCTCTTGTACCGGCGGACCTGTTCTTTTTGTGTAGAAATCAATTGAAAGTAGGTGTAGAAGATGCATTTCGAGCCACCGGACATCAAGGTTACGTTCAAAAATTGGTCTGCGAGAACGTCCCAGGGACGGAATCGTAGAGAGCCACAATAGACCAAGTGACAATTCAAAACCGAAACGATGATCAACACCTTTTAGCGCAGCAGGGACTCTATTTGCTCCATGGCGGCCGGAGCCAGTGGACCAAACTCCATTGCTTTTGCATTTTCCTCGACTTGCTGCACCGTTTTAAAGCCAGGAATCGGAATGGTATGCTCGCTGCAGCCCCATATCCAAGCAAGCGCTCCTTGCACCAGCGTCCTCCCGTCAGACTGGAGAATATCACGAACGGCCGCAAGTTTGTCCAACCATTCCGGCAGAGGTTTGCCATCTTGAAAGTAACGCATCCAGGCGGGTGCCTGCTGGCCGCGCACATCGTCTTCAGGCAGTTGGGACGATGCTCCATACTTACCGCTTAACAGCCCCATGGCTAGCGGGCCGCGGTTGATGCTCGCAAGGTTGAGCTCTTCACAGAGCTGTACCATCGGCCGGGCATTGTTGAAGACGTTGAGCTGATGCTGGATTGCGGCACAGTGTGCTCCTTGCCCGAAAACGGCGGCTCGCTCGGGATCATCTGTACTCCAACCATAATAGCGGATCTTGCCCATCTGTACCAGTTCCTCGAGCGTATCCCGAACCGCGATCGCTTGTTCTTTGTCATAGCCGCCATTGTGGAACTGGTAGAGATCAATGTAGTCCGTCTGTAGGCGCTGCAGACTGGCATCGCAGGCCTTGCGAATATAGGTAGGTGATGCATCGTTCCCGGTGACCTGCCGTTTGGCTTCATCGAAGGTATTGCTGAACTTGGTGGCAAGGACAAAGGAATCTCGGGGGTACCCGCTGAGAGCCTTTCCTAATACTGTCTCTGAGTGCCCGCCGCCATACACGTCGGCTGTATCGAAAACGTTGACCCCTAGACTAAGCGCCTTTTGAATGGCCTTGATCGACTCCTGATCATCGATCTGTCCCCAACCTACTGCCTTTTCACCTGACCAAAAAGGACCGCCGATTGCCCAACAACCAAGACCCATAGGACTGACTAGCAGCCCGGATTTTCCTAGTCTTCGTTCCACGATTCTCACCCCATAACGTAGTTGTTCATTCCATTATAGCGTTCGTGAACGGTGGACGCGTTTCCTCCTAGTGTAAGAACGCTGGCTGTTGGACTACGGATTTGGGGTGTCGATTTTGCCATTTCGCTGTTCATATGGTTGCGAGGAGAAGGACAGCGTGCTTTGTCGGCGCAGTCTGCGCAAGTTCTCCAGAATTAGTGCCCAGCTATAGCGTTGGCAGCAACGACTTGAATGTGACGCTGTGATCGGTCCGTTCTGATCGATTTCCGTCTTGGAAATTGTTCGCGACCAACGATTGGCTAGAGCGTTAGCTGCAGGATCTGAACAACAGAACAAGATGTTCCAAAAGATGCGCAAAATTTTACAAGAAAGACGCAAGTTGGTCTGCTATAATTAACGAAATGGCTATTCTTGTTTATTTTTTTAACGAACGATGATTGCTGGATGCAACTAATGGCAGAAACGATGAATCGTGGGCAGCGGCGAGGTAACGAATTGGGCTTCGTCTGCCGAAAGAAGGGACGTGCCGAGCTTCGTGAATGAATGCGATGAACGTTCTTACATTAAAGACTTAGCGGCGCAAGTGATGGCTAGCGCCACGGAACAGCATAACCAAGAAGTTTTCCAACGTTGGCGTGATGTCAATGCACTGCGCCAACCTGACCGTGCACCCGTATGGTGCCGCCCTGTGGGCGCCTGGGACGAAATACTGCCACCAGAGTCTCTAAGCTGCAGCCAGCCAGAACTGCGGCCTTATGAACGGTATTTCCGTCAAATCCTCATTAAGAAGGGCATCGGCGATGATTCCCCGATCAAGCCATATTTCCCGGTCAACGCCGTGTTCGACTGCAGCCCGCCGAACCAATGGGGTATCGAGGTGAAGAAGACGCAGCCTGACCACGTCGGAGGTGCCTGGTCGTATGATCCAGCACTGAAGACGGATGGAGACTTTGAACAACTGCAGGTTCCACGCTTTGCTTGGAATCGCCCTGAGACGGAGCGCCGCTTAGAGGAAGCTCACCAGTTGTTCGGTGACGAAATGCCGATCCGATTGCATTGCGGTGAGCCCATCCATGGGACGTTGGGAACCTACGCAGCCGAACTGCGGGGTCTGACCGAGATCATGATGGACACGATTCTCAACCCAGAACTGCTGCACAGGCTGATGAGTTATCTGCGTGATGCTGCTTTGCAGGGTATGGCCGACATTGAAGCCAGCGGCTTGCTGACCACGAACTATGATGATCCGATGACATGCAGCGAACCGTTCGGTCCAGATTCCGGAGACGCAACCGTATCTTTTAAGAATCGCTGGGCAGCGGTGAACAGCCAAGAATTTGATCCTGTTTCCCCAGAAATGTGGAATAACTTTTGTCTGGAGTATCAAAAACCGCTCTTGGAGCATTTCGGTTATACCGCCTATGGATGTTGTGAGAACCTGACGCAAAAATTGGACGGAGTGCTATCCATACCGAATCTACGGATTATATCGTGCAGCGCTTGGACCGACTTGGATACTGTGATTGACAAAGTCCAGGAGCGCCACGTCATCATGTGGCGGCAAAAAGCCAGCGATGTGGTTTTTCTTGACGATACATCTGCCATCAAAGAGCATCTGGAGCAAGGCGCTCGCAAGCTCAAAGGCTGCCACTATCAGATTGTGCTCCGCGAACTGCAGACATTGGCCGGACATCCAGATCGGCTCTACGTTTGGACTGATCTGGCTAAGGAAGCTGCCGCTAAATTTGCGTAGATGGCAGCGAAGAACCGACAGCCACGGGGGTGATGCGGGCAGCGGCCGGAAAACGGTTACGAAACCATCGATGTTCATATGAGAAATGGAGGGTAAACATAATGAGGAAATTGGTTTTTTTGAGCGTTTGTATCGTTCTGGTTCTGGGAAGCAATGCCTTGGCGGTACCCGAAACATTCAATGAATCACCGACATTTGCCGAAATGGTAGCA
>SLOZ01000234.1 GCA_007132255.1 Limnochordia bacterium
AATTTCTGTGGCCACACTTACCCAATGTCCCTCGTCGAGCAGGGTTTTGGGGTGGACGCCTAGCAGGCCTGCCTAGAAAACAGGCCGCCTGTTTTCATAGCTCATGGTGTCAGGTCACTGACATGGGCGTCTGTTGCATAGACGTGTTTCAGCGCCCAATGTTGACTGTTCCGCTCGGCGAAATGCCTGCTATGCGGCATTTCGCCCTCGGTCGTAAATCACGCATTGTTCTCTGTGAAACAGGTCTGCTAGGGCGGCAGACCACTTACGCAAAAGGCTCGGTTTCCTGCCGATGGTCAAGGTGATTCTTCGTTAGTCTTCGCCGCGACCCACGTCTGTACCTTCTTCAGCCCCGGATTGCACGGCCGCAAATGTTACATCCAGTGTTACAGCTATTTTCAGCTGGCCGGGCATAAACATATCAGCCAGTTCCGTGACGGCAGCGCCGCCTTGGGCGCCGAACATCGGTCCACTGGTGTAGGAATCGGCAATGGTCACAATGGTCATGTCGGTTCCAGCAGGAGCCAGGAGACTGGCCTTCCAGCGGGCTTGCTCCAAAGCTCGACCATAGGCTTCTTCCCAGGCCATTGTCTTATCCTGTACGCTGTACTGGATATTTTGGATGACGTTGGCTCCCGCATCCACCGAGCGGTCGATCATCTCTGCGGCCCGTTCGATCTCCCGCACCGGGACTTCAAATACATGCCGCACGACAAACGGTCCCGGAAGAGACTGGTTGGTATGGCTGTCCCAGCGCTCACTGCGATACAGATAAAACTCGGACGTCTTGATCCGGTCATGGGGTGCATATTCCTTAAAGATGGCGGTCAAGGCTTCCACAACGGTGTAACTGGACCGGAGCGCTTCGACAGCTTCCGCTCCTTCCTGTTGTACGCCCAGCCAAACCACAGCCACGTCCGGCGTGATCCGCACATCGCCGGTGCCCTGCACCTTTATGGTCACCGGGTCGCTGGCCCAGCCAGAGACAGAAACGATGAGCATAATCGACAATCCAATGAACCAGCAGCGAAGTCGCATAGGAATACCTTCTTTCTTGGATTTTCCATAGTCATTCGTCGGATTTTTTCGGAATCTAGGCAGTCAACACCGGTCAGCGAGAAATTTTCAAGGAATCGTGTTCGCCGCGGCGAAAGGATCATCATACTGCTTAAGGCAGGAGAGAGGACGTGTTTCGATGCAGGACGTATTCTGGAAGTTGGACGGTTGGACACTGCAGGAAGCCATGGCCGAAGGCCAGTTGACTGCCTTGGAGTTAGTATGCCTTTCCTTAGACCGGATTGCCCGCCTTAACCCGCAGCTGCACGCCCTGATCAGTATCAATCCGCATGCGTTGGCCACGGCTGAAGCATTGGATCGCCAACGGAAGCAAGGGCGCCTGCGGGGACCGCTGCATGGACTGCCCATTGTGTTGAAAGACAATATCGATGTCGGTGATGGTACCTGTACCACCGCTGGTTCATGGGCATTGGCCCAGCATCGTCCGGCCAAGGATGCCTGGTTAGTTAGCAAACTCCGCCATGCCGGCGCCATCGTACTGGGCAAAACGAACCTCACTGAGTGGGCCAATTTCATCGCTGAGGAGATGCCCAATGGGTTTTCCGCACTGGGGGGCCAGACGAAAAACCCCTATGGACGAGACTTAGATACCGGTGGTTCCAGTTCAGGTACGGGTTCGGCTGTGGCTTCTGGATTGGCTGTCATGGGGGTAGGGACCGAGACCAGTGGTTCCATCTTGAGTCCTGCCAGTGAACACGCTCTCGTCGGCATCAAACCCACGGTGGGTCTGATCAGCCGCAGCGGCATTGTGCCGATCTCCCACAGCCAAGACACGGCCGGCCCCATGGCCCGCTGTGTGCAGGATGCCGCAGCGATGCTTACAGCCATGGTCGGTGAAGATCCTGACGATCCAGCCACCTTCGCGACCCAGCATACGGTCAGCAGTGATTACACTCGCTTCCTCAACGATCAAGCACTGCATGGAACCCGCATAGGTTTGGTGAAGAATCCGTTTTGGAACCGTTTGACCGAGGCAGAACGAACAGTCATGAACCGTGCTGTGAAGATCCTGCAGGAGTCAGGGGTCCAGCTTGTGGAAGAACTGCCGTATCCACCGGCCAGCGCCAGCGCCGACATTGATGTCTTATTCTACGAGTTTGGGCCGGCTATGGAGCGCTATCTGCGTACCGTGGATCCAGGGTTGGGACTCAAGACGCTGGCGGATTTGGTGCAGTTTAACTATGCCCACCAGCCCCAGGCGATTCCCTATGGACAGGATCTCTTCGTCCGCTCTCTGCAGATGGGCGGTTTGGAAGAACCAGGTTATCTCCAGGCCAGAGTCCGGGATCTGCAGTACGCCCGACGCTGGGGCTTGGATCGGCTTTTCACAGAGTACCGGCTGGACGCTGTGGTATTCCCAGCCAATTACGGAGCGACAGTTCCGGCCAAGGCCGGCTATCCATCGGTTACGGTTCCGGCAGGCTGCGCTGCCGACACAGGTCGCCCCTTGGGTTTGACGTTCACGGGTCCGGCTTTTTCTGAAGAACAACTCCTAGCCTTGGCTTACAGTTTCGAACAGGCTGCGCCGCAGCGAGCGCTTCCGACATGGAGCGCTGAAGCTGAGATCCGTTGACCGTCTCGTGTAGGTGCGGGGAAATTTCTTCTGGATAATCCTACACTCACTGCAGGACATTGCATATCCACAGCGAATTTGATAATGATAGTCGATATCTGAGGGATAGCGACCAATAGTACGCAATTGAGGAGCGATGTATATGCAGTTAACACACCTGCGGGTATTGACCCAAGACTATAAGGCTGCGTTTAGTTTTTATCGAGATATTCTGGAATTGCCCGTCAAACGGGGCAATGAAGTAGCAGGCTATGCCGAATTCGGGGCTGGGGACGTTGTGCTCAGCATCTTCTGTCGAAAACACATGGCAGGGATTGTTGGAGCCGCTGAACTGCCGCCGTCGGCGGTGGCGATGGATCCCATGGTCATCATTTTGCGGGTCGAGAGCGTGGATGACACAGTAAAGCGCCTCGAGGAAAAAGGCGTGACCTTGGTAGCCCAGCCAGCCGATCGACCCGGCTGGGATATCCGCACGGCTCATCTTCGTGACCCTGACGGGAACTTAATTGAACTGAACCAGCGCATTCGTTGATCGGAACCTTAAAGCGGTACCAGAGCCCACATGGTTGGGCTCTTATTTTTTAACAGGTACCTTGCAAAGAATAGTAGCCTGTGCTATAGTGTTAATGGAAATGGAGGGATTGGCCGTGAATATCCAGCTCAAAAAAGGAGTCTTGGAGCTCTGCGTGTTGAGTCTGCTCCAGGCGCAGGATCGCTATGGTTACGAGTTGGTCAAGACCATCTCGGAAAATGTGGCGATCTCCGAAGGTACCATCTATCCACTGCTGCGGCGACTGCAAAACGATGGGTACGTGGCAACCTATGTGATTGAATCGCAGGAAGGCCCACCGCGCAAGTATTACCGTTTATCGCCGTCGGGACAGCAGACGCTGCTGCAGCTGATTCGAGAATGGAATGGACTGGTGCGCGGTGTGACCAATATATTAACCAGGGAGCAGGAGGTTGAGCAGCATGACTAAAGAGCAATATTTGCAGGAGCTGCGCAAATTCCTGCAGCGGCTGCCCGAGAGCGAACAGGAAGAAATTTTGGCTGACTATGACGAGCACTTTCGCATGGGCCAGGCAGAAGGGCGCAGCGATGCCGAAACGGCGGCAGCCTTGGGTTCGCCGATGGAGATTGCCCGCAATTACTACACGCAGCGCGCCGCGGCGGTGAGTACCCCCCCTGTGGAGAGTGAGGCCGCGGCCGACGACGTCAATGTGCTGCGCAGTCTCATTGTACTGCTGGCGTTAGCGGCTTTCAACTTGATTTTGGTGCTGCCGCTGTGGCTGGCTGGAGCCGGATTGGTGCTCGGATTGCTCGGTGCCGGTATTGGGTTAACGTTTGGCGGCGGGGCTGCCATCACGACCAGCTTGGCAGCGCTGATCCAGGGTATGGCCGCTGCCAGCGCCTTAAGCGGTGTCGCTTCTGGGGTGGGCCTAGCAGCGTTGGGCTTGATCGTTCTGCTGCTGACATTTATTGTTGGCCGTTGGTTTATCCAGTTCACAGTGCGGTATCTGCGTTGGAATGCTGACGCCATTCGGCGTTAGTGGTCTTTTGCGGGGCAGTTGTATCCGCAGGGGGTTGTTCGGAAGTGTTTGGCTGAACCGTGTTGGATTTTGAAAGGGGTGGTAGGTTTGGAACGGCAAGCTCTCAAGATACTTTTAATTGTGATGGTGATTTCCTTCGCAGTAGCTGCGATGCTTTGGGACAGTGACGAGAATATTCTGCAGTCATTTTCGGTCGATGCCCGGGAAACAATGCCCATCGCCGGTGTCCAGCGAATAGCGGTGGAGAGCGTTTCGACGCGGGTGGAAGTCATACCGGGCACAGGTCCTGACCTGGAAGTTCATTATACCGGTGAAGGCCAGCTCATGCGCGGCAGTCTTCCAGAACTGCGTGTCCGGCGGCGCGGTGACACCGTCACTGTCGAACTGGCGTCCACGAGCTCGAGAATTTCGTTTTTGTCCGCCAGCGTTACGCTAACAGTCTTGGTTCCGCCGCAGTATCAGGGCGCCGTGGAGGTAAAATCATCTTCGGGATCCGTGAACTGCCGGGACTTAGCGGGCCTGACGAATCTAACGGTGAACAGCGTATCAGGACGGAGCTCCGTGGAAAATGTCAACCTCAGCGGCCGGCTGCAGCTGGAGTCTTCCTCCGGAGCAGCTTCGGTGGCCACAACCGCGGCTCGGGGTGTCAACATTCGCACCGCCAGCGGTCGCATTAGCGTGGAGCTGACTGCAGTCAGTGATGTGGTGGATCTGCAGTCATCCTCAGGCAGCGTTCGTTTGACGATGCCTGCCGGCAGCGAATTCTCTGTTCAAGCACGCTCAGCCTCCGGATCCGTGACCAATCCCCGGGGCATCCCAAGCCAAGGCGCCACCGAGCGCAACAGCTTCACTGGTCAAGTGGGCAGCAGTGGCCCGCACGTCAGTGTCCGCACCGCATCGGGCAGCATTACCCTGCAATAAGTTGCGCTGTTGGAAGATCGGAAGCAGGAATCCGCCTGCAAAGAAGCGAAACCGAACGGCGAAGACGTTTTGCATACCAGTGGAGAGGGTGGTGGCGGATGAAAAACATGTTGGTCTGGTACGTGTTGCTTTTCGTTGTCATTGGTGGGATTGTGTTTTTTGCTTCCGGCCAGGAACCAGGAGCGCTGTTGGGCGTGGCAGTGGCGGCTGTCATCGGTTTTGCGATCATGGCTGCACAAATGCGGTCCCAGTGGAGCGGCACCATTGAAGATCTTGTGGAGAAGAAGGTTGATGTCAGCAGCGGCGATGAGTCCAACCACTACCAAACCCGCCTGTTCGCTGTGGTGCGTCTGGAGAATGGCCGCACGAAAAAAGTCCAGGCCGATCCCAATTGGAAGATTGGAGATCGTTTGGTGAAACAACGGGGCGCAACCGGCATTCAGGTGAACTCGGAAGCATAATGCATAGGTTCTGCAATCTCCGGCTCCCCGGCCGCACCGTGTGTCACCGCAATACCTGCCACGAGCAGGCCCGGTGTTTGAGGGCGTTTCAACACCCAGAATTCCTGGCTCAACTGGGAGAAATGCCGATGAAACGGTGTTTCTTACGCGGTCGTACACCACGCATTGTGTTCGATGAAACGGGGCTGCTTGAACTCTAGAACTCTAGGACTCCAGAACTCTAGGACTGTCCGAACATAACGGTTGGATACAACAGCGCCCCTCGCCAGGGGGCGCTGTTTTCCTATGCTTGTAAGCTAAGGCAGCAAAGCCAAGGACGTGCCGGCGCTAGCGTTTGGCCGGCCGAGCAGCAGGCAGCTGCGCCAACCCAAAAAGGCTGGCCAGCATCAAGGCACCTAGGTAGTAGGGAACGTGAAAACTGAACAACGTACCCAAGCCGTAAGCCAGCAGCGGACCACTGGCAGCACCAAGGTCATAGAAAGAGGCAAACATACTCATGGCCCGCGCACTATCGCCTTTGGCGGCGTTATCGCCCGCAGCCGCCTCTAACCCAAGCTCCAGTGACTGGGATGCAACAAAAAGGAGAATGGCAGTGACGATGGTCAGCAGTGGTGCGGTCCAGCTGGCAAACACTGTGAGTAAAGCCATGCTGACGGCGGTCAATGTCAAAACCACTAAACGGCGGCCCCAAAGGTCGGTGAGGCGGCCAACGATGGGTGAGACCACCAGGTTGCTCGTCCAACGGACAGCAAACAGCAGTCCCGACACGGTTGCTATGCCAAGGGTCAGTCCGCCCACATTGACAGCGTTACCCAGCCGCTGCTGCAGAATCAGGGACAATGTCGATACCAAGATTCCAGCCCCGGTGAAGCTGGCCACGAAACCTCCGACATAGCAGAAGGCTGCACTGAACTCCGGTTCGTGATACGGCGTTTTGTCTTTGGCCGCCGTTTTGCTCTTCTTGGTCTCCAAACCGACGCGATTGTGGGGGAGCAGATGGCGCAGACCCAACAACAGCGGCAGAGCCAGCAGCGTCAAAGCTGCCATGACGGTCATCCCTTGACGGTAGCCGAGATTGTCAATGAGGGCGCCACCGACAACAACAGTGAACGCACTGCCCAAGCGTGTGATGGCGTGATGGGCTCCTAGGGCCAAGCCCAAGCCGCTGCCACTGGTGCCGAGCAGGATCATGAAATTCCCTAAACGCAGGTGGGACCAGCATAGACCCCAGAGTGCTCGAGCCAGGAGAAAGGCTGCGATTCCCCACGCTTGGGCGTAGGTAAAGGTCGCTAAAACACTGGCGGCCACGGCAGCGCCCAAAGGCCGCAGCAGCCCAAAACGCTCATAGACGCGGGCCGCCAAGGGATTGGTCAGCAGCCGAATCCAGCGATTGGCACTGAGCAGGACACCGACAGCGCCCAGTGGAATGCCCAGCTCTGGGGCATAGAGCGGCAGCACGGAGTAGAGCAGCGAGTCTCCGAATAATGTAATGGCCAAGATGGCCGAACTTATGTAAACGGCGGGGTGCGGTTTCCAGGGGGCGCGCGGCTGTTGCGCCAATGTACTTCACCTCGTATTCTTTGGCAGACTCATGTATCCCCATTATAGGCTAAATCAGCGGACTTTGCCATGGTGAACCCAAGCAGGTGACTGTGGAAGAACCGCAGAAGCACCGCGCCGAGGAACAGCAGAAAAAGAGGAGTGGATCAGGGCGGTGGGGAATTAAACAGCGTACACATTAATGGACACGAGTCCCCAGAAAGGACGAATAACGTGAACGAACGAATATCCCAGTGTATCACAGACAACCAAGGTCTTTTTGTGCAGCTGCGCCGTGATCTGCATCGCATTCCGGAAACGGCGTTTACCGAAACGAAAACAGCAGCCTATGTGGCCGCAAGACTGCAGGAATGGGGCTATACAACGCAGGAAGGTGTGGGCCAGACTGGAGTGGTGGCGCTCTTAGAAGGCGGTGCCGGCCACGGACCGGTGCTTGCCGTGCGGGCGGATATGGACGCGCTGGCTGTCACCGAACAGACGGGGCTGCCCTTCACGTCCGAACATCCGGGCCGCATGCACGCCTGCGGTCATGACAGTCACATGGCCATGGCTTTGGGTGCAGCCTATGTCTTAGCCCAGTTTCGCCACGCCTTGGCGGGCACGGTGAAGTTTATCTTTCAGCCTTCGGAGGAGCAGCCAACCGGTGCTGGCGCTATGATTGCCGATGGTGTCTTGACCAACCCTGTCCCCGACGGAATTGTGGGTCTGCACAATTGGCCGGGACTACCCGTAGGCCAGCTGGCACTGCGCTCAGGACCGGTCACTGGATCTGTGGATCGTTTCGAGATCACCATTGCCGGACGCGGAGGTCATGGTGCTAAACCCCATGAAACCGTGGATCCCGTGGTGATGGCCAGTCACTGTGTTTTGGCCCTGCAGGCCGTGGTGAGTCGGCTGAACGATCCTGTGAAGCCACTGGTCTTGACCATTGGCGCCATTCACGGAGGTGAGGCGTTTAATGTCATTCCCCATGAAGTATGCTTGACGGGAACGATTCGTGCTGCCGATCCGGCTGTCCAGAAGTTAGTACCCGATCAGATGCAGCAGGTCCTAAACGGAGTCACCGCTGCTTATGGCGGCACGGCAGCGTTAGCGTACCAGTGGGGCATTCCATCAGTGGTCAACGATGCCGCCTTCACGCAGCGGACCGAAGGTTATCTGCGCCGCTGGTTCCCTGACGACCAGGTGGTGGAGTTGGCAGAACCTTCGCTTGTCGGCGAGGATTACTCTTTGTTCTTAGAGGCGATCCCCGGAACATTCTTCTTTTTGGGCACGGGTGCTGGTGATGGGTTTGGTCTGCATCACCCCAAGTATAGTGTGCCTGAAGAGATTCTCAGCATCGGTGTCAAGAGCTTCTGTGCCATCGTTTGGGAATTCTTTTCGCAGAAATAACGAATGATTTTCCCTAACTAACCATAAAATGTTCGGATTTCCATTGATCTTATGCCGATCTCTTTGGTATAATGTACAGGAATAGATGTAAGCCTCGTAGATGTTTCCATGCGGGGAAAGCAGCAGCCGCGGCTTTGTACATCGTCCTGTATGCCTGCATACACTGCGTACAGCAGTACACATCATAGGGCTGCCTGTAGGGACCGCTGCATCCGTTCCTGACGAACGAACGCTCGATCCAGACAGATTTGTTTTCTCACGCACGTGCGAGGACATATCTGTCTGGATCTTTTTGTACCCGAAAGGAGACCGTCTATGCAGCCCAGCGTTGCCGTGATTATGGGAAGCACATCGGATTGGGAAACCATGCGCCATGCCTGCGCTATTCTGGCCGAGTTAGACATACCGTTTGCCAAACAAGTGATATCGGCCCATCGGACACCGGATGAAATGTTTGCCTTTGCCGAGACCGCTGCCGAGCAGGGCCTGAAAGTGATTATCGCCGGTGCCGGCGGAGCAGCCCATCTACCGGGCATGGTGGCCGCCAAGACGCTGCTGCCGGTGATCGGCGTGCCTGTGCAGAGCCGCTCCCTGCAGGGGTTGGACTCGCTTTTGTCCATAGTCCAGATGCCCGGCGGCGTGCCTGTGGCCACAGTGGCCATCGGCAAGGCCGGAGCCACGAATGCCGGACTTTTGGCGGCTCAAATTGTGGGTGCATTTGACGCAGCCGTGGCCCAACGCCTTCAAACGCGCCGTGACCAAATGAAAGCGGCCGTGTTAGCGGAGAAGGATCTCGATGGCTACGAATACTAAAGTGGTGCAGCCACCGGCTGTCATTGGTATTTTGGGCGGCGGTCAATTGGGTCAAATGCTTTCTTTAGCCGCCCGTTCGCTGGGGTACGGCATTGCTGTCCTGGATCCGGGGACACCCTGCTCGGCCGGCCCCATCGCTGATTATGTGTTCACAGCAGCCTATGATGATCTACAGGCTGCTGAGCAGTTGGCTAATACAGCCGACGTTCTAACCTATGAGTTTGAGAACATTCCAGCCCCTGTGGTTGCAGCCCTAGAAACCAACAGCTATTTTCCCCAAGGGGCACATATTCTGCATCTCAGCCAAGATCGCCTGCGGGAAAAGCAGGCACTAGAAGCGGCCGGCCTGCAGACAGCCCCATATCGCGCTGTCACGAAGGCGTCAGAGCTGCACCAGGCTGTAGCGGCCCTGGGCCTGCCAGCAATTCTCAAAACCTGCACCGGTGGTTATGATGGCAAGGGGCAGCATCTGCTGCAGACCGCAGCTGACGTGGACGCCTTGGCCACCCAGATGCCGGAAACGGGCCATTGGGTATTGGAAGGCTATGTTCCTTTCGTCAAAGAACTCTCCGTGATCGTGGTTCGGACCCCGGCGGGCGAGTCGCAGTGCTTTCCCGTGGTGGAAAACCAACACCGAGACGGCATCCTGCACCGCACTACAGCCGGAATGACTTGGCCCGACGGCGTGGAGGCCAAGGCACAGCAGTGGGCTCGGCAGTTTGCCGACTCTGTGAAGTTGGTGGGACCGTTGGCCATTGAGCTGTTTTTACTGTCCGATGGCACAATTCTCGCCAACGAAATGGCACCGCGCCCGCACAACTCCGGCCATTGGACTCTTGACGGCTGTAACATATCCCAGTTCCAGCAGCACATTCGCTCCATTTGCGGACTGCCGCTTCTAGAACCTGTGATCATTCAGCCGACCGTGATGCTCAATCTATTAGGCCAGCATGTACCGGCCTTGATGGATCATTGGGGCAACCTGCCGGCCGGCGCATTCGTCCACCTATATGGCAAAACCGAAGCCCGCCATGGGCGCAAGATGGGCCACATCAACTGCTGCGGCAGGACGCTTGCGGAAGCAGCGGCCGCGGCAGATGCCGTGGAAACAATCCTACAAATGAGGTGCTGCGGTGAAGAAGGGTGAATTCCTCTACGAAGGCAAAGCAAAGCGACTTTATAAAACGGAACATCCAGATATTCTTTGGTTGGAATACAAAGATGATGCCACGGCCTTCAACGGCCAGAAACGGGAATCGTTGGCTGGGAAGGGCCCATTGAACAATGCCATCAGCAGCTGGTTTTTTACACTGCTGAGCCAACATGGGATTGGGCACCATTTTCTTGACACCGTCAGTGACCGCGAGCAGTTGGT
This sequence comes from Limnochordia bacterium, assembly GCA_007132255.1. GTDB lineage: Bacteria > Bacillota > Limnochordia > Darwinibacteriales > B1SED10-159 > SLOZ01. The sequence continues at coordinate 10,724 of SLOZ01000234.1, forward strand.
CCGACCGGTAACGATCGTGCCGCTGGAAGTGGTGGTACGAGCCATCGCCGCCGGCAGTCTGTGCCGCCGTCTGGGAATCCCGGAAGGTCAACGGCTGCCCAACGTGCTGGTGGAGTGGTATTACAAAGACGATGCCCTCGGGGATCCGCTGGTGACCGAGGATCACATAGCTCTTTTGGAGTTGGCTGAGCCCGAGCAGCTGGCGTTTATGAAAGCGCAGGCGCTGCAGATCTATGCTGTGCTGCAGCAGGCCTTGGAACCGAAGGGGATTGTGCTGGTGGACTTTAAACTGGAGTTTGGTTTGGACTCGTCGGGCCGCTTGCTGTTGGCTGACGAAATCTCGCCGGACACCTGCCGGTTCTGGGATGCGCAGAGCGGCAAGAAAATGGATAAGGATCGCTTCCGCCAAGAGCTCGGCGGCACGCTGGATGGATATCGTGAAATTTTAGAACGACTGGGAGGCAAAGCCAATGTATAAGGCCAAGGTGTATGTGACCCTCAAGGAAAGTGTCTTGGATCCCCAGGGACAGGCTGTGAAAGAATCCCTGCATTCTCTGGACTACCACAAAGTGGCCGATGTTCGCATCGGTAAGTATATGGAACTGCAGCTGAATGCCGGCAGCGTCAACGAAGCCGAATCTGTCGTGGAAGAGATGTGCCAGAAATTGCTGGCGAATCCCGTGATTGAAAAATTCCGCTACGACATCGAGGAGGCCACGGCATGAAGTTTGCAGTGATTGTGTTTCCGGGGTCGAACTGCGACGTCGACATGTACCACGCAGCGGCCGACGGCATCCAATGCTCCGTGGACTATGTCCCGCATACGGCGAACGACCTTGGCCAATACGATGGTATCCTGCTTCCCGGAGGTTTTTCCTACGGCGATTACCTGCGCTGCGGTGCCATTGCTCGCTTCAGCCCTGTTATGGATGCTGTGAAAAAGGAAGCGGAAGCTGGCAAACTCGTCTTGGGCGTCTGCAACGGTTTTCAGATTCTGCTGGAAGCGGGCTTGCTGCCCGGAGCGGTGTATCGCAACGAATCCTTAAAATTCCACTGCCGACCGGTGCAGCTGCGGGTGGAACGACAGAATACAGCCTTCACCAATGCCTATGAACAGGGACAGCTGTTAAATATTCCCATTGCCCACGGTGAGGGGAAATACTACTGTGACGACGCCACCTTGGAGCAGCTGCGGAAACGGCGGCAGATCGTGTTTACCTATACCGATAATCCCAACGGTTCGCTGGCGGACATTGCTGGGATTATCAACGAGGCCGGCAATGTATTGGGCATGATGCCCCATCCGGAACGGGCTGTTGAGGAGCTGTTGGGCAGCATGGACGGTTTGGGACTTTTTCAATCGATGTTGAAGAATTGGAGGGACGCACAGCATGCCGCAGTCTAAAGAGAGTACGGCCCATGCAGCGCTGGAGCCGCAGGAGCAAATGCCAGCGGAGTTGAGCGCCAAGCGTCAACCGGACGCCGAGCAGATTCAAGACCAGAAGCTCTATACGCAGATGGGAATGAC
>SLOZ01000016.1 GCA_007132255.1 Limnochordia bacterium
CTTGCGCACTGGCCAAAAACCCGAAGGAACCGACAACCAAAAGTGCTGCCAAGACTAAAACTAAATGCTTCTTCACAAAAATCCTCCTCTTTAAATTCAGTATTCCTGTCCCACAACCACAACATACCACGCAATCGGCCGAGAACCACCCCCGTTCCGTTATTGCTAAATCGTATCCAACCAGCCTCAAGCATATGGCTCGTCTAGACGTTCCTCTCTAGTCTGAGAGAGCTAACCCTTGAGACCTGTGGTAGCGATACCCTCAACCAGATACTTCTGGAACATAACAAACAGCAGGAACACAGGCAGCAATGACAGGGTCGACATGGCAAACATACCGCCCCAGTTGGTAACAGCCGCCGGATCGGCGAACATGCGCAGCGCCAATGAAACCGGATAGAGCCGCGTGGACTGCAGGTAGATCAGCGGACCCATGAAGTCCTCCCACTTCCAGTAGAACGAGAAGATCATGGCCGTGACCAAAGCTGGCGTTAAGTTGGGAAGAATGATGCGGAAAAAGATCCCATACTTGCTGCAGCCATCAATAACCGCTGATTCATCCAGTTCATGAGGTATCCCTCGTATGAACTGGAGCATCAAGAAGATGAAAAATGGCAGCCCAAAGAATGACGGTACAATCAATGGCAGCCAGGTATTCACCCAGCCCACGGTGCTGAACATTACGTACTGCGGAATGAGCAGTACCTGCTGCGGCAGCAGCATTGTCAGAATCACACAGGTGAACCAGAACTTCTTGAACCGGAAGCGCACACGAGCAAACCCATAAGCCACCAATGCAGAGGTTGAAACCTGGCCAATGGTAGAGGTGATCGTGATAATAAACGAGTTCCTAAAGAATACCGCAAAGCTGAAGCGACCAAAGCCTTCCCAGCCGATCCGATAGTTTTCCCACTGAAAACTGGGAATCAGTGAGTGGGAGTTCTGCCAAATTTCTGCTTGCGTTTTCAGCGAACTGGCAATGAGCCACAGGACGGGATAAAACACAATAAACGCTAATAACAATATGAACACGTGATAGGCAACAGTTATCAAATGCTTCTTCTGCTCTCTGGTCATGTTATAGATCCCCCTTTGCTTCATAGAAGACCCAACTACCAGAGCTCTTGAAGATTATGGCGGTAATCACAGCGATGATCACCAATAGCACCCACGCCAGAGCACTGGCGTAGCCCATGCTGTAATCCACGAAACCTTTGCGGAATAGGTACAGCACATACAGTAGTGTTTGGTCGAATGGGCCACCATCGGTAATGATCAGTGCTTGGGTGAACATCATAAAGCCCGACACAGTCTGCATGATGAAATTGAAAAAGATGATCGGTGTGAGCATAGGAATCGTCACACGCATAAACCGCTGGATACCGTTGGCGCCATCGATCTCAGCAGCTTCGTAAAGGCTAAGCGGTATCTGTTTTAATCCTGCCAAGAAAATCAGCATCGGTGATCCGAATTGCCAGACCGCTAATATGATCAGGGTCCACAAAGCGGTATCGGGATGCGTGATCCAACCCGTTGGTCGTTCAACCAAACCGCTGGCCATAAGGAAGGAATTCAGTGCACCGTTGACACCGAACAACTGTCGCCACATGACAGCTACAGCCACGCTGCCGCCAATGACGGACGGTATGTAAAAAATCGCTCGGTACACGCCAACGCCTCGGCGCGGCTGCACGAACAGCACGGCCAGAAATAATGCAAACAGCAACCGCAGCGGAACTGATGTCAAAGCATACGTGAAAGTGACTCGCAGGGCCGTCCGGAACTGGTAGTCATACTGCAGCATAGTCTCGAAGTTCTCCAGCCCCACCCAAATTGGCGCAGATAGCATATCATAACGGGTAAACGCAAGAAACAACGACATAGCCATCGGGAAGATAGTAAAGACTAAGAAGCCGAAAAGCCAAGGAAGAATAAACACGTAACCGGCGAGGCCTTCATTGTTAACACTCAAATCGACTTTACCAAGTTTCACTTGCATACCTCCATCCAAATACATCCACTTCAACCTTGCCTCGACAACGCGGGCACAACAGCCGTACAACCTTATCACAGGACACCAAGCCGTCTGCGACCCAGCCGCACCCTTTGATCAGCCTCCAACCTCGTCCGACGTTCTAGTTAGTCGAGGGTCCAACAAGGCACAACAGTGCTTGTTCTTGCGCGGCATCACTCCCGGATCCCTTAATATTCCATCGCACCGTGCAATTAACGAATCCCAGTCTTTCGACCACACGGTTGCACGGGAATCACACAGTAGGATAGTTTCCACAAAAGTGCATGCGACTCCTTTTTCGTTTTACATTTTTTTCGACGCGTTAACGAAAAACTTGCTCTGAGCAATTAATCGCAGCCATTGAGCTATTTGCACAGATGCACAATGAGGCCGCTCACGGGCGGCCTCATTGATCCCATGTTTGTGTTGGCTTTTCCGTTATTCGATTCGAATGGCCATTTCCTGCGCTTTGAGGCAGAGCTCGCCAGCCTTGAAGGCATGCTCCTGGGTCATGGCATTCTCAGTTCGATGCAGACAGTCCAAAATAAGCTCTCCAAAGTACGGATAGCCGACCTTGCCCTTAACCGGAAGGTGCTGCATGCCGTTCTGGTCCACCAAATAAACATGGTCCCCTTGGTCGTCGCGAGCGACGTCGATGTATTTGCGCAGCTCGATGTAACCTTCAGTGCCCAAGATAATGGTGCGGCCATCACCCCACGTTGCCAATCCGTCAGGCGTGAACCAGTCAACGCGGAAATAGTTACTGGCACCGTTATCTGCCACCAAAGTGGCGTCACCATAGTCCTCAAACTCCGGATACTCTTTGTTGTTGTAGTTAGCTACCTTCGAGTGCAGAACGTTCGCGTCTTTGGCACCCGTATAGAAGAGAAACTGCTCAATCTGGTGACTGCCAATATCTGTGAGAATGCCGCCGTAGTTCTCCCTCCGGAAAAACCAATCAGGTCGGGACGGCAGATTCAGACGATGCGGCCCAAAGCCAGCCACCTGCACGACGCGCCCAATGGCGCCGTCATGCACCAATTGCCCGGCGTAGATGGCACTTTCCACATGGAGGCGCTCGCTGTAGTACACCATGTATTTGAGCCCGGTTGCGGCAGTCTTCTGCTTAGCTTGGTCCAACTGCTCCAATGTGGTGAACGGTGTCTTATCGGTGAAATAGTCTTTGCCATGGTCCATAGCTCGCAGTCCCAGGGCACAGCGTTCCGAAGGAACGGCAGCACCGGCGATTAACTTGATGTCCGGATCATCGAAGATTTCCTGCTCGGAGCGAGCTGGTTTCGCCTGGGGAAACATCTTGCAGAAGGCTTCCATCTTCTTCGGGTCGCGGTCATAGACCCACTTCAGTTCGCCGCCAGCCTCGGTCAATCCGTTGCACATTCCATTGATGTGCCCGTGATCCAAGGCAATGGCTGCAAAGCTAAACTCCCCCGGACCAACAACCTTCTTGGTCTTGCTGCCCTTCGGGGCATAATTCATACCATCCTTCACAGTATCACCCACCCTTTTTTCAAAGGCACGCCTTTCGTGAACGGCCCGGACCCCTGTCTAGCAGAGCCCGGACCTTTCGCCCAGAGGGCGCACCTTTGGTTTAGTATGTGCTGCCGGTATCCAAAACCGTGCTGGCTCCAGATTTCTTCTTAAACGTCGATGTGGCAACCCGTTCCTGCAGCAGCTTATAGTACTTCTCTTCGTCCACAGGAATATCTGCCCAATCATCGGTCCAAGCCGAGAGATGCATGGCATTGGAGATTTGCAGGCCGTTAATGCCTTCTTGTCCAGGAGCTAACAGCGGCGTACCTTTAAGGATGGCCGTGGCCCAGTTTTCGGTGATCCCGGGATGCTGGGTTTCTTTCCCGCGCACCGGAATTTCGCACTTCCAGACTTCGGGCTGACCAAAGCCGCCTTTGTATTCCTTGTTGAACTGGCGTTCGGATACTCGATTGCGCCAGAAGATCAGCTGGTTGTCTTCCAGAACGATTTTACCGCGATCCCCAGAGATCTCGAAACGGTTGGTGCCTGGTGCTTCACCGGTACACGTCACAAAGACGCCCGTAGCACCATTCTCATATTCCACATAGGCGGTCACATCATCTTCCACTTCGATATCATGGAACTTGCCGAAGCCAGCAAAGGCACGGACACGCGTCGGAACGCCGCAGATCCACTGCCATAGATCCAATTGGTGAGGATCTTGGTTCAACAACACGCCGCCGCCTTCGCCAGCCCATGTAGCACGCCAGCCGCCGGAATCATAATAGCTCTGCGAACGGTACCAATTGGTAATGATCCAGTTCGTACGCTTGATTTCGCCCAATTCACCGCTTTTTACGAGATCACGTAATTTTTGATACACCGGGTTGGTTCGCTGGTTGAACATAAGGCCAAAGACCTTGTCACTCTTGGCTGCAACTTCATTCATCTCACGTACCTGTTTGGTATACACTCCCGCTGGCTTTTCCACTAAAACATGCAGACCTTTTCCCAAGGCCTGGATAGCCAAGGGCGGGTGGAAGTAATGGGGCGTGGCAATCAGCACACCATCAACAATACCGGACTCGAACAACGCTTCCGGGGTGTCAAACACCGGAACATCTGGCCAGCGTTCCTTGACTCGCTCCAGCTTTTCTGGATCGGTGTCACACGCGGCTGCAAACTCCACGTTAGGAACAACACCTGCTGTGAGATACGTCGCATGTCCTGAACCCATGTTGCCCATGCCAACAATTCCTAAACGGACTTTTTCCAACAGAATTCCCTCATTTCTCCAATAGATTGTCACTTGCCAGCGTGCATCGGCATTGCTTACCTTCCTCAGCAAACCTGCCCAAGGCCGGACGAAAATTGCACTGAGCAATAATTCTGCAAACCCAGTCTAGATCGGCTGCAGGACATATGCGCAGCGGCGGCTCGCGACAGTCGCTTCAGCCTTGCCTACCAACATATCCTTCGGCCCGCGCTGTAAACGCGGCAGCCCAAACTTTGACACAGCTGGTTAGTATCACTATGCAATTAACTTCCACACTCCTTACAAAAACCCTTCCTGATTTAACATTCTTTTCGTCCAGCAGTTCCGTTTCTTAATACTCCGCGGCGAAGCTGACAACGGTTCCCACTGCCTGTGTTATGACCGCTCACTGACCAGGCTAGAAGACGGTCGCATGTCAAATATGCCGAATCCACCAACGGCCAGGATATGGCTGTACAGCTAGAGGCGCTGTCCCGCCGGTAACGCAGCGGCACAGCGCCCAGGCATGCGTGGTATAACACATCCTAGAGTTTTAGCGAAATGAACTTCCGCTCCAAGTACTCTTCCAAACCATAGTGGCCGCCTTCGCGTCCAACCCCAGAGGCTTTCATCCCGCCAAATGGTGCCTGCGGCGTGGACGGTACGCCGTCATTCACGCCAATGATCCCATAGTCCAAAGCGTCGGTCACCCGGTACACGCGACTGACGTCACGAGTGAAAACGTAGGCTGCTAAACCATACGGTGTGTCATTGGCCAGAGCAATGGCTTCCGCTTCATCCTTGAACGTCATGATGGGAGCCACAGGGCCAAAGGTCTCTTCCCGGGCCACCACCATATCGTGTGTCACACCTGTGAGAACGGTGGGCGTTAAGAATAGCCCCTTTTGAGCCGGTGCTTCCTGTCCAGCCACCATTTGGGCGCCTTTTTCCAGGGCATCAGCAATGTGCTCTTTGGCCTTGTCCAAGCCCTGCTGGTTCACCAAAGGTCCAATATCTGTGTCTTCTTCAATCGGTGCACCCACCTTGAGATCAGCCACCCGCTTAAGAAACGCTTGCAGAAAAGCATCCTTGATACTCTCCTGGACATAAATACGATTCGTACAGATACAGGTCTGACCAGCATTACGGAACTTGCAGTTCATGGCTTCCGCAGCGGCCTTCTCCACATCGGCATCTTCAAAGACCAAGAAGGGAGCGTGGCCGCCCAACTCCAGTGAAACGCGTTTTACAGTCCTGGCCGCTTTCTCTGCCAGCAGCGTTCCTACATGCGTGGAACCGGTGAATGCCAACTTACGGATGCGGGGATCGGCCAAGAGAACGTCGGACACCACCGACGATTGGCTGGTGGGAATGACCTGAAATACCCCGTCCGGCAGACCCGCTTCTTGGAGCAGTTCAGCCATGGCCAATGCCGAAATGGCTGATTGAGCCGGGGGTTTGATAATAAACGTACAACCGGCCGCCAAAGCAGGAGCAAGCTTGCGCGTAATCATCGCCGCCGGGAAGTTCCATGGTGTGATGGCAAACACCGGGCCCACCGGTGCGGCCTCCACGAGGATGCGCTTATCAGAGAAACTACTGGGTATCGTCTCACCATAGATCCGTTTCGCCTCTTCGGCATACCACTGCACAAACCCCGTTGCATACTTCACTTCCCCACGCGATTCTTTGATGGGCTTACCAATTTCCGCTGTCATGATCTGAGCCAAGCGCTCACTGTTGGCCTGAAGCAGTTTAACAAAGGTTTCCATGATAGCACTGCGCTGGTACGCCGTGGTCTGTTTCCAAGTGAGAAACGCGTTGTGGGCAGCATCCGCCGCTTGGCGAGCCTCAGCTTCGCCGCAATCGGCTACGGCTGCCAACACTTCTCCTGTGGCAGGGTTGATCAGATCATAGGTGCGCTTCGTATCCACGAAAGCTCCGTTGATAAAGGCCTGTGTTGGGAAGCGCAGTTCGTCTCTGGACATGCTCGTATCCTCCTTCAATCAGTGGGCAGCCACGTCCGCCAACAAGACCGGTCGGTTCTCCTTGGCTGATTTCGTAGCCGCCATAGCAATCAACAGCGATTTGAGACCATCTTCACCGCCAACCGGTGGTTCCGAGCGCTGCAGCACCGCTGATGCGAAGTCTTCCATCTCCTTGGCAAACGAACCCATGTAGCGCTCTAAGAAGAAGTGCAGCGGTTTATCGCTGGTCACAGTATCTTCTGTGTACACAGAAACGTTGGTGGGAGTATCGTTTTCGGCGGAAGCACGGCCTTTGGAGCCGAATACCTCAACTCGCTGATCGTAGCCATAGACGGCTTGGCGGCTGTTATCGATAACAGCCGTGGCCCCGTTGGCAAACTTGAGGATGGTCACCGCTGTATCAAAATCACCGGCCTCACCAATCTCTGGGTCAATCAAGACATTGGCCGCTGCATACACCTCCACCACTTCACTCCCCACCATGTAGCGGGCCATGTCAAAGTCATGGATCGCCATGTCCATGAAGATGCCACCGGACACCTTCACATACTCAATGGGCGGTGGTGCAGGGTCGCGAGACGTGATATTGACAATGTGCACATCACCCAAAGCTCCCTGTTCGACCAGCTGCTGGATCCGCTGGAAGTTGTGATCGAACCGCCGATTGAAGCCCAGCTGCAGCAGGACACCTGCATCTTCCACCGCTTTGAGTGCCTGTTTTGTGCGCTCTAACTCAATGGCGATGGGTTTTTCACAGAAGATATCCTTACCGGCTTTCGCTGCAGCCATCATGTGCTCAGCATGCAGATCCGTGGGCGAGCAGATCACCACAGCGTCAACGGAGCGATCATTGAAAACATCCTGCGGGTCCGCCACGACATTGTCAACGCCTAGACCCGCTGCCCACTGCCGAGTTTCATGAACCGCCACGTCACAGACCACCACAACTTCAGCATCGGATACCCGTTGGCACAAATTTTGAATGTGAATCCGACCAATGCGACCCGCTCCAATTACACCAAAACGAACCTTCTCCTGACCTGCCATAATTTTCCTCCTTGTCATAGCGGCTGCTAAATGCCAGCCACCTGGCGAATATAGTCTCGAGCCTTCTTAGCATATTCCAGCGGTGGTGCCAAAGCTGGATCCTGTTCGGCTTCCACAACAATCCAACCTTCGTAGCCAATGTCGCCCAGAGCTGCTGCGATGGGCCCAAAGTCAATCATGCCATCGCCGGGAACCGTGAAGACCCCTTGCTTAACAGCATCCAAAAAACTCAGCGCTTCCGTTTTGACCCGTTCCACCATGGCTGGACGCAGATCCTTGAAATGGACATGCTTGATGCGGTCACCGAATCGGCGGATCATCTCCAACGAGGAACCGTTGGCAAACTCAATGTGTCCCGTGTCCAATAATAGACTGACTAACTGGGGATCGGTCCGGTCCATCAGCTTCACGACGTCATCGAACCACTGAACACCCGTACCCATATGGTGGTGAAACACAATCTTCATGTCCTTCTCGGCAGCCAGCTCACCCAGTTGGTGCAGCCCGGAAACCAAGCGTTCCCAATCCGTGTCGGTGAACTCGGGCTTATTGGGCCAAACCGCCACATCCTGCTGACCCTGAATGGACTGTCCAGACTCTGACACCACGATCACCTTGGCTCCCATTGCGTGCAGGAAGTCTCGGTGCTCCAAAAAACGCATCCGTGTTTCTTCCGCTGCACACGTGGTAAAGAATGAACTGAACCAAGCACTGGCGATCTGGAGCTTACGGGGTTTCAAGGCAGCATGCAGTGTCTTGGGATCTCTAGGGTATTTATTACCCACTTCACAGCCGGCGAACCCCGCAGCTGCCATTTCGTCAATGCACTGCTCGAAGGGAATTTCACCACCCAGTTCCGGGAGATCATCGTTGGTCCAACCGATGGGGGCAATCCCCACCTTTACTGTCTGCGGATCTAATGCCATCGCCATTCTCCTCTCATCAACCATTGTGGATTGCACACTCTCAACGATGGTATTTCTCAAAATACGCTTGGTCTTCGGCGTAGGCCTGGACAACCTGGGGATTGTCCGATACCTGCGCGGTCCCTACCCGCCACCAGGAATCGTAGCCATCCGTGTGCGAGCCGGGCATCACCTTGACATCAATCAATGTACTGGTCTGGTCACGGCGGCTGTTTAGCAAAGCGTCGCGAAACTCGTCTAACGTATGGGCACGATACGTCTTTGTCCCAAAGGATCCAGCCATACCCGCAAAATCGATGGGCAGATAACGGCCAGTCAAACGCTGGGTGTCGGCTTCACGACTGCGAAACTCGTTGCCAAAGCCTTCGGGGCTGCCGTGCCCCCGCTGCAGAGATTGGATGCACTGAAAGCCGCTGTTGTCAAAGACAATGACGTTAATCTTGTATCCTTCTTGCACGCTGGTGAGCAGCTCCGAATGCATCATCAGATAGCCGCCATCCCCCACCAAGGCGTAGACCTCCTGCTTGGGTTCAGCCAGTTTCACGCCCAGAGCGGCGGGAATCTCGTAACCCATACAGGAAAACCCGTATTCCAAATGGTAGCTCTTGCGACCCCGGGTGCGCCAGAGTCGCTGTAGATCACCAGGCAGACTTCCGGAAGCACAGACAATGACATCATCATCGGCTAGGAATTCATTGAGAACACCCACCACCGCAGGCTGTGTCAACTCCGTGCTGCTCCCGCTGTTATACAGTCGGTCCACTTCTTGTTCCCATTCCTCCTGCAGCGAATCCAAGTAGCCCCGTTCCCAGGCGGCAGCATAGCCTGCTTGCTGCAGTTGCTCGTGCAGCTGCAGCAGCGATTCCTTGGCATCACCCACAATTTGGAGGGCATCCAATTTCATAGCGTCCATAGTGTTAACGTTGATGCTGACAAAGTCGACATCGGGATTCTGAAACTGCGTCTTGCTGGCGGTGGTAAAGTCCTGCAGCCTTGTTCCAACGGCCAATATCAGATCAGCTTCTTTAGCTAGCACGTTAGCAGGTCGGGCTCCGGTACCGCCGATTCCACCCATATTCCAACGGTGATCCCAGGGCAGAATGCCTTTCCCGGCCTGCGTCGTACCCACGGGGATGCCCAGGTTGGCGGCCAAAGCCGCCAACGATTCCCCGGCCTCAGAATACTGCGTGCCGCCGCCGGAGATGATCAGCGGCTTTTTCTTGCTGCTGATGAGTTCCACAGCTCGATGGATGGCATCCGCTGCCGGCTGCCGCCGATCTTGGTAATGGACGCGCTTGCGGAAGAAGTCCTCTGGGTAATCGTAGGCTTCTCCCTGCACATCCTGGGGCAGTGCCAACGTAACCGCTCCCGTCTCAGCGGGATCCGTGAGAACCCGCATGGCATGGACCACCGCCGTCATCAACTGTTCGGGCCGCTGGATGCGATCCCAGTATTTGCTGACAGCTTTGAAAGCATCATTGGCAGTAATTCCATGGTTCTGCGGCATTTCCACCTGCTGCAGTACCGGATCCGGCTGGCGATCGGCGAAGGTATCGCCGGGCAACAGCAGCACGGGAATGCGGTTCACTGTGGCTGTACCGGCACCCGTCACCATATTGAGGGCTCCGGGACCAATGGAACTGGTACAGGCAAATATCTGCCGCCGGTTCTTCTGCTTAGCAAAGGCAGTGGCCGCATGGACGATGGCCTGTTCGTTTTTCCCTTGATAAAACGGCAGTGTCAGCCCTCGCATGTTCTCCAGCGCTTCGCCGATTCCCAGCAGATTGCCGTGACCGAAGATGCCGAATACCCCCTGGACAAACTTGTACTCCTGGCCGTCTACAATCAAATATTGGGCATCCAAGAACTTCAACAGCGCCTGCGCCATGGTAAGGCGAATAGTTTTCGTCAACGTCAGTCCCTCCTATCCGGGAAGATCTCCGCCGCATCGTCCATCACCCAGGTGTGTTCTTCCTCGAAGACAGGATACGTAGGAGTTACGTAAGGGTCGTTGTCCAAATGGCGAATGGCCCACACGTAGAACATGGCATAACCAGGGGCTGAGCTCTGCGGATGCGAATTATCCTCGAGGATCAGTGTGGTCGAGCGGTGCTTGACCTTGAAAACATCATCACCGATCACGCAGGCACCAAAGCCATTCTCTGGCAGGAACCGATAGTGGTAAATCTCGGGCTGGACATGGTGATGCGGTGGATAACTGGACCATTTACCAGGGAAGTTTATGACCTCACCCAGCACCAACTTGGCGTCGGGGGCATTGGTCTTGTCAAAAATGGTCCGCACAATCCGGGTAGATGTTTCCTGCATGGTGCCTTCGCCCCGACGCTCACTGCGAGTATCGTCTTGACTGTAGAACACCGGAGTGAAGCTATCTTCGTTCACTGTTCGGATCATGATCACTTCGCTGTCGGTCTCCGCCCTAAGCTCAACGATAACTTCACCAGGGACGTGCAAGCAGATCGGGGACTGGTGAAACAGAGATGTCCGCTCCGCCGTCTGCTGCTCGGATCCATAGACCAAAGTGAGTTTGCCTTCTAAGACTAGGAACGCCCGCTCCAAAGGCAGGGCGCAGCTGTAGGTTTCACCGCTGCGCAGTCGCAGGACCCCAAAGTCCATCATGGTACCTTCGAGGCTGGTGCCGTCTTTGGTGATCGGCGTGTAACCCCAACCGAAAGGGGGTTGCTGGGAAATATGCATCAACAGGAACTCCTTTCTTGTTTGCGTTTAACAACTCGTTCAACCGCCGCCGCGATATGATCCGCGGTCATGCCAAATGTTTCTTTCAGATACTGCACATCGCCCACCTCACCAAAGCGATCATGCACACCAACTCGCTCCATGGGTACTGGGCAGCCTTCGGCCAAGACTTCGGCCACAGCTGAGCCCAAGCCGTTATTCACGCTGTGATTCTCTGCCGTGACCACAGCACCGGTCGTTTGGGCACATTGCAGCAATAGGTCGCGATCCAGCGGTTTCAGACAGAAGATATTCACCACTTGGACATCAATGCCTTGCTCCGCCAAGGTATTGGCAGCCTCTAGGGACTCGGCTACCATCAGGCCGCTGCAGACGATGGTAGCGTCTTGGCCATGGCGGATCAGCTTGCCGCGGCCGATCTCAAACTCGGTTCCCGGTTCGTAGATCTTGATGGTTTCTTTACGGGAGAGGCGAATGTAGACCGGCTTGTCGACATAGGTCAGTTTCGGTAGAAAATTTTCTAACATGGCCTGGTCCACCATCTCCACAATGATCATCTCCGGTACGGTACGCATGCAGCCCATGTCTTCGAAGGGCATGTGCGTACCCCCATTGAACGCTGAAGTGATCCCAGGATCGGTACCAACAATCTTTACAGGCAAGCGCGAGTAGGCCACCGAGATGAAAATTTGATCCAAGGCTCGCCGGCCATTGAAGCAGGCAAACGTGTGGGTGAAAGGAATCTTTCCGGCCAGTGCTAGGCCGGCTCCCACACCGACCATGTTCGCTTCCTGCACACCGAC
>SLOZ01000165.1 GCA_007132255.1 Limnochordia bacterium
TAAGGCGCAATCAGATCAACTACTTTAATGCCCGTCTCGAGAACCGTTGTGGCGGGTTCCACCTCATCCACCTTCGGCGCCTGGCGGTGAATGGGCCAGCGTTCCTCATCCGAAAGTTCCTCACCCCCATCGATAAGCTCGCCTAACACATTGAACAAGCGGCCCAAGACATTGCGGCCAATCGGCACGGAAATCGGAGCTCCGGTATCAACAGCGCGCGTGCCTCGCTGCAATCCATCCGTGGAAGACATGGCCACACAGCGCACAACATTATTCCCCAAATGCTGCGCAACCTCCAGTGTCAGATGAATTTCCCGATCATCTGTGACACTATCCACGGTAACAGCCGAGTAAATATTCGGCAGTTGGTCCACCGGAAACTCGACGTCCACGACCGGCCCGATAACTTGAACGACCTTCCCAACAAATTCACTCAACGAAACAACCTCCTTCTCACGATTGCAGCGCCTCTGCTCCGCCCACAATCTCCGAAATTTCTGTGGTAATGGCAGCCTGACGAGCTCGGTTAAACGATAATGTCAGCTGCTTAATCAAATCGGTGGCATTGTCGGTGGCGCTGCGCATGGCGCTCATCCGAGCTCCCTGCTCACTGGCCGTGGCTTCCAACAAGGATTGAAACACACAGGTTTCAACGTACTGCGGAACCAATGTGTTGAGCACGCCGCTGAACGAAGGTTCGAACCAATACAACGCCTTCGGACCGTGCTTAACCTCGGCTTCTTCCTGGGGTTCGGGAATCGGCAGTATTTGGCGAATCTTGACTCGCTGGCTGACCGAATTAATGAAGTAATTAAAGACAATGTCCACCCGATCAAACAACTCATTGGCAAAGAATTCTTCAATGACACTGCTCACTTCCTGAGCCTGACGAAAGTCCACATCTTCGCCGATGTTCACGTACTCAGCCAGAAACCTACGATTACGTCGACGGTAATAGTCCCGGGCTTTGCGTCCAATCAGAATTAGCTGCACATCATCGTGCTCCCGCAGATATTGGTCGGCTCGTCGCAAAATGTTGGCGTTATAACCGCCAGCCAAGCCTCGATCGGCGGTGACGATCACCAAACAACGCCGGTCCCCCGAGCGCTGCTGGGCCATGATGGGCAGCTCATCACCTTCTTTGCGAGCAGCCTGGGTGACTCTGCTCAATGTGTCCTCTAGACGCTCCAAGTAGGGGCGGCTCTGCTCCACCCGTTTTTGGGCTTTCCGCAGTTTGGTAGAGGCGATCATTTCCATAGCCTTCGTGATCTGCCGAGTACTATCGATGCTCTGCATCCGCCGCTTGATGTCGCGAGTTGATTGGGCCACGGTGCCACCTCCTTACTTGACGAACGTCTTCTTGAACTCCTCCACGGCTTCCGTAATGTTCTCACTGACCTCGTCATCCACGGTGCCACCAGACTTCAAGGACTTCAAAATTTGCGGCCGTTCCTGGCGCAGATATTTCAGAAACTCATCCTCAAATTGCGATACGTGCTCCACCGAGATATCATCAATATGTCCTTTGGTCACTACAAACAATGACACCACCTGTTCCTCCACAGGCATGGGAGCATATTGCGGCTGTTTAAGGATTTCGTAGGTACGCTCACCACGCCCCAATTTGGCCTTGGTGGCTTTGTCTAGATCCGACCCAAATTGTGCAAAAGATGCTAATTCTCGGTATTGAGATAAGTCCAAGCGTAAAGGCCCAGCCACCTTCTTCATGGCCTTCACCTGCGCTGAACCACCAACCCTTGACACGGAACGACCTACGGAAATAGCTGGTCGAATGCCAGAGTAAAACAAATCCGCCTCAAGAAAGATCTGACCATCGGTAATTGAGATCACGTTGGTCGGGATGTAAGCCGAGATGTCACCGGCTTGGGTTTCAATAATCGGAAGGGCTGTGATGGATCCGGCGCCCATGTCATCGTTCAATTTTGCGGCCCGCTCTAAAAGACGACTGTGGAGATAGAACACGTCACCGGGATATGCTTCGCGACCCGGTGGACGGCGCAGCAAGAGGGATAGTTCCCGATATGCAGCCGCATGTTTGGATAGGTCATCAAAGACGACAAGAACGTGTTTCCCTTGATACATGAACTCTTCGGCCATTGCCACACCGGCATAGGGGGCAATGAACAGCAGCGGAGCTGGTTCACTGGCCGTAGCCGATACCACAATGGTATACTCCATGGCGCCCTGCTTCTCCAGGACCTCGACAACTCCAGCCACGGTGGATGCTTTTTGCCCAACGGCAACATAGACACAGATGACGTCTGTGTCTTTCTGATTAAGAATGGTGTCCACAGCAATAGCCGTCTTACCGGTCTGCCGGTCGCCAATGATCAATTCACGTTGGCCGCGTCCGATGGGAACCATAGAGTCAATAGCTTTCAAACCGGTTTGCAGCGGTTCATGGACACCTTTACGAGCCATAACACCAGGAGCCTGCGCTTCAATGGGACGATACGCATCACTCTTGATAGGGCCGCGACCGTCAACAGGCATCCCCAAAGGATTGACCACACGACCGATCATAGCCTCGCCGACAGGCACCTGCACAATCCGGCCGGTGCGCTTCACAGGATCGCCTTCCTTAATATGATCGAAGGCGCCAAGGATCACACAGCCGATGTTATCCTGCTCAAGATTTTGGGCCATGCCAAAGGTTTCGCCAGGAAACTCCAAGAGCTCACCCGCCATGGCATCGTCCAACCCGTAGACACGGGCAATACCATCACCAACCATCAAGACCGAACCGGTCTTCTCTACGCTTAGGTCAGCTTCAAACTCCTCGATTTGCTTCTTTAAGATAGCGGTAATCTCATCTGGGCGTATTGCCATGATCGTCCCCCCGTTGATTCAATGTATTCCACAATGTGTAAGCAATTCGATCGGCGGCCCGGCCATCACCGTAGGGATTCTCGGCCGCTGCCATTCGTTGATAAACGTCGGAGTCCATCAGTAACGTGCGCATTCCATCCACAACACTCTGGACGGCGGTACCCACCAACTGCAGAGTACCGGCAGTCACTCCCTCGGGCCGTTCGGTACTGGTCCGCAGCACCAAGACAGGTTTGTTAAGGGCTGGCGCTTCTTCCTGGAGGCCACCGGAATCCGTCACAACGAAATGACTGCGCTGCATCAGATTGGCGAACTCCTTGTAAGGTGGAGCATCCATGAGAAGCACGCGTTCTTTCCCTTCTAGATGCTTGCGCACCACGTCCTGCACGGTCGGATTTTTGTGCATGCAGAACACCACCTGCACGGCAAACTCGTCAGCAATCTGCGCCAAAGCAGCACAGATGTCGTCAAGCGGTTGCCCCCAATTCTCCCGGCGGTGAACCGTCGCCACCACAATCGGAAGCTCGGGATCTAAACCATTCAAAATCGGTGACTGAAACTCATAGCCATCCTCAACCACGGAAAACAGGGCATCGATGACCGTATTCCCAGTAACAAAGACCTGAGCCCGGTCCACCCCTTGGGCGGTGAGATTCGCTGCGGCTGTTTGTGTTGGCGCAAAATAGAGGCTCGTCACGACATCGATTAAGCGGCGATTCGCTTCCTCCGGAAACGGCAGGTCAATAGAAGCGGTGCGCAATCCCGCCTCGACATGCCCCACGGGAATTTGATGAAAGAATCCCGCCAAAGCCGTTCCCAGGGCAGTCGCTGTGTCGCCATGAACCAAGACCATATCCATAGGGTGGTTCGCAAAGAAGTCATCCATACATTGGAGAATCTTCGCCAACAAGACCGGCAGTGACTGGCCAGGCTCCATGACTGCGAACCTATGCTGAGCCTCGATTTCAAACGTATCTAAAACCTGCTGCAGCATTTCGCGGTGCTGTCCAGTGGTGATAATCTCTACCTGCAGCTGCGGATATTTCTGCAGAGCCTTGATCACCGGTGCCATCTTGATGGCTTCAGGCCGTGTACCAAAAACAACCCCAATTCGCACCATAACACCCTACTTTCTCTAGGATTCTATGACTTCTGGGCACTCTGGCCGTTCCAGCCAAATCGCCAAGCCACGCTCATTAACAGCATGCCGACCATCCCCAACACCACCCAAGAGTACTGCGGGGTGCGCGTGATGTAAAGAGCAACCGCTGCCGCCAGCAAGCTGGCCATATACAAAAACAGTACCACTCGGCGCTGTGACCAGCCGAGGTCCAAAAGCCGATGGTGGAAGTGACCGCGATCCGCCTGGTAGACGGGAACACCCTGCCGCACTCGCCGCACAATATTGCAGACTGTGTCCATAGTGGGTACGGCTAGAATCAGGGTCGGAATACTCAAGCCGATGGTCGCAGCTCCTTTGAGGGCGCCTTCCGCCGCAATAGCGCCCAGCATGAACCCTAAAAACATCGCTCCGGCATCACCTAAGTAAATACGGGCTGGGTTAAAATTGTAGGGCAGAAAACCAGCAATGGCGCCTGCTAAAAGCACTGCCAGCAGAGCAGCATCAGCCCGTCCAAAGTCGAACGCAATGGTGAACAAGGCTGTACAGCTGATCAGAGAAATCCCCGCTGATAAACCGTCAAGTCCATCAATAAAATTCATAATATTGACCACAGCCATCATCCAGAATACAGTAATCGGTATGGAAAAATAGCCAAGAAAGATCATCCCGCCCCACGGATTTGTGACGAACTCAATTCTGGGCCCCGCAAGCACGAAAATTAACACCCCGACCAACTGCCCCAGAAACTTCGGGCCAGCCTTCAACTCCATGGAATCATCGAGCAAACCGACCAACAGCACAATGCCGCCGCCCAAAATTAACGGCAGCTGCAGCGGTGCCTTCAGAAGCAGTGATGCTGCCAAAAAACTGAAAAATATCGCTACACCACCGCCAGTGGGCATTGGCTTTTTGTTTATGCGGCGGGCATTGGGCATATCCACCAACCCGAACTTGGGAGCAAAACGGCGCACCAGGGGAGTCAAAGCAAGGGAAAACAGCAAAGGCAGTAGCACAGCCCATGCATAGGGCATTAGCGCGGCGCCTCCTTCCAAGAAACCAACGTAACACCGGCTTCATCCAACAGTTCCTTCGCCAGCGCATCTGGATAATCACCGCTGAACACCACAATCTCCGCGCCAGCATTGATGAGCATTTTGACACACTGGAGACAGGGCAAATGCGTACAATAAAGTGTCACACCGTCAGTCACTGTACCATGCCGCGCCGCTTGGATTATGGCGTTCTGTTCGGCATGCGTGCCGCGACAAACTTCGTGCCGCTCTCCACTGGGAATTCCCAGTTCTTGCCGCAGACAACCCCGATCAGCGCAGTGGGTCACGCCACTCGGAGCACCATTGTAACCCGTACTGATGATTTGTCGGTCCCTAACCAACACAGCGCCAACTTGACGGCGCAAACACGTTGAGCGGCTGCTTACCAAATCGGCTATATCCATAAAATATTTGTCCCAGGACGGTCTTTGGTGCACACCACGCCCCCCCCTTCATCCCATGGAAAACCATGGAAAAAGGCACCCTGCCGGTGCCCGAAAGATGCATTATTTGGTACCAAACAACCGGTCGCCTGCATCACCCAGCCCAGGGATAATGTAACCATGGGAATTGAGACGTTCATCAATGGCCGCTGTGAAAACGTCCACGTCAGGATGGGCTTTCCCCACGGCTTCTAATCCCTCGGGAGCCGCAAGCAGACACATCAATTTGATTGACGTGCACCCACGTTCTTTCAGAAATCCGATAGCAGCTGCGGCCGAACCTCCTGTGGCTAACATAGGATCAATGACGATCAATTGGCGTTCTTCCACATCACCAGGCAGCTTGCAATAGTACTCCACGGGCTTTAATGTTTCGGGATCACGATATACCCCGATATGGCCAACTTTCGCAGTGGGGATCAACCGCAAAATTCCATTGACCATACCTAAGCCAGCCCGCAAAATCGGCACGATGCCTACTTTTTTTCCGGCAATGGTGTGGGCCTTGGTTTTGCAGATCGGTGTCTCCACGATGACTTCCTGCAGTGGCAGCTCGCGCGTTACCTCATAGGCCATGAGCAGTGATATCTCGTCCATCAGTTCACGAAAATCCTTCGGCCCAGTCTCCTTATCGCGAATCATTGTCAGCTTGTGCTGAATTAGCGGATGATCGATTAAATGTACATTAGACAAACTACCAGCTCCCTCACGGTGTCTCCAATTGAGCCACCTTGTCGATGCGCCTTTGATGGCGGCCGCCATCGAAGGCTTCTCCTAACCAAATCCCTACAATATCTAACATGGGGCCTACCCCAAGAACGCGACCACCCATACAAAGGATGTTGCTGTCATTATGCTGGCGAGTAAGCCGTGCCGAGAAGGCATCGTGGCAAAGCGCCGCGCGAACACCCTTGACCTTATTCGCAGCAATCGACATTCCAATTCCCGTTCCACAAAGTAGGATACCACGGTCAAACTCACCAGAAGCGACCTTCGGGGCTAACTCCTGCACAACATCCGGATAGTCACAGGATGAATCGTCAAAGGTTCCCAAATCTGTCACTGTGTGGCCCAACGTTTCGATATGATCAATCACAGCCTGTTTGACAAAAAAGGCGCCGTGATCGACTCCCACTGCAACTCGCATATCATACCTCCGCTCTCCGCCAGGCTTCGACGATCCGCTGTACAGCTTCTGCAATCTTGTCCACAGCCAGGCGGTAATCGGCGGGTGAACCGCCGAAAGGATCTGCGACATCCATATCCGTATGGTTATTCGATTTATGGTCTGAGTTCTCCTGCCGTATCTCCGGATTTTCTCCCGGCGAATCCAATGTCCCTGCGTACTCCCGCAGGACATGAACTCGCTGGGCGTACTCGCTGCCAAAGATACCCAGCAGCTGTTGGCGATGAGCGCTAGTCATCACAAACACGACATCTGCTTCCTCCAAGGCTGGCAGCTGCACCCGGCGGGAGCGATGCTGTGACACGTCGATCCCATAAGGCGCAAGAGCTTCCACCGTGGGTTCAGTAGCCGAATCACCATGGAAAGCAGCCAGCCCGGCTGATTCCACCCGAAGCTCCAGGCCGGCTTCCATCGCATACTTCTCCATTAAAGCTTTCGCCATCACGCTGCGGCAGGTATTGCCTGTACAAACCATCAGTACTCGCTGCATCAGCAACCACCTCTCTATTCTCTAATGTCATGTGACGATGACCCGATACCCCGCAGCCCGGCGCAGCCGATTCATGATAGCCATACCCAACTCTTTGTCGGGCATACCCTCCACATATAGGGTATCAAGTCCTAGTGTATCGGCTTCGCGCAGCAGATGATACAGTCGAGCTGCCCCTTCCTGAAGCCTATACTTGGAACCCAGATCCAATGTCAGCAAACCACTATAGCGACCGCCGTGTTCGGAAAAGGCCAGAACGCCCACGTCTTTGCCATCTTTAGCATCGTTGTCTGCCAACTCCTTGATCTTAGCACTCAACCCTTCACCCACCACCACAATCACGGTGCATTCCGGTGCATAGTGCTTGTATTTCATTCCCGGTGACCGCACCGGGCCTTTAGGTTCTTGGTACACTCCAGGATCGGTCACGACCTCGGCAAAACTCCGCAGCTGTTCCACAGTGACACCACCGGGCCGCAGCAAACGAAATGGCACTTCGGTGCAGTCGAGCACCGTACTTTCCAAACCCCAGCCAGTAGGTCCCCCATCCACAATGGCCGCAATGCGGCCGTCCAAATCATCGCGAACATGTTCCGCCCTGGTGGGGCTTGGTCGGCCGGAACGATTGGCACTGGGAGCTGCTAAGGGAACTCCCGCCGAACGAATCAATTCCAGAGCCACAGTGTGGTCCGGAATTCGGACAGCCGCTGTCGTCAAACCGCCGGTTGTCACCAAGGGTACATGCGGCTTCTTGGTTAACACCAATGTTAACGGGCCTGGCCAGAAGGCATCCATAAGCCTTTGCACCACCGCATCCCAGGGTTCCACAATCGTCGCCACTTGCGCAGCATCATGGCAGTGAACAATAAGCGGATTGTCAGCTGGTCGTCCTTTTGCAGCAAAAATGCGGCGAACAGCTTCTGCATCCAGAGCATTCGCACCCAACCCATACACCGTTTCGGTAGGAAATGCCACGACGTCGCCGCGGCGCAAGTAGCTGGCTGCTTCCGAAAGCTGCTCGATGGTGAGCCAGCGTGTTAGGCCCTCCATAGAGCTACCACCACCCGATCACGTCCGGCGTAGTCCGTCCGGGTTTCCAAGTGATTCCAACCTGCCGTCTGCAGCAGAGCCGGCACGGACTCGCCTTGGTCACAGCCAATTTCCAGAAGCAGCGACCCACTGCTCACCAGGTAGTTTCCTGCTCTTTTCACAATCTGGCGATAGACAGTCAGCCCGTCGGCACCACCATCCAGCGCCAACTGCGGCTCATACCGCACCTCTGGTGGAAGACTGGCCAACTGATCCGTAGGAATGTACGGCGGATTGGACACGATACAGTGGAACTGGCGATCAGCCACCGCTGTAAACAGATCGCTTTCCAGAAATTCCACATCGACACCGAGGACCGCAGCGTTGCGGCGAGCCACCGCCAAAGCCTTGGGAGAAATGTCCACGGCCGTCACAATGGCTTCCGGAAGTTGACACGCCAACGATATGGCAATGGCACCGCTTCCCGTTCCAATGTCCAAGATTTTTGGTTGTTCCCAGTCGGCCATTCTTTCCAGGACTGCTTCCACCAACAGTTCTGTTTCGGGTCGTGGTGTCAGCACATGTTCCGTCACCTCAAAGCGACGCGACAAAAACTCCCGCTCCCCAATGATCTGAGACACAGGAATTCTCCGGGCACGCCGTCCGATCACTGTCCGATAGGCGTCCACCTCCGCAGCCGTCAGTGGCTTGTCGAACTGCACATACAGCTGCATGCGCTCCATATGCAGCACGTAGCCTAGCAGCAGTTCGGCATCCAAGCGCGCTGAATCGCAGCCCTGCTTTGCCAAAAAATCGGCTGCCAGTTGAATGTAATCCATGATTGCTCGCTGGTTTTCCATGAGTTATGACTCCATAGCCTTTAACTGTTCTTCTTGCTCCGCATTGATCAGCGCTTCGATGACTTCATCCAATTCACCAGCCACGACTTGTTCTAGTTTATAGAGGGATAAGCCGATCCGGTGATCCGTTAACCGACCTTGTGGAAAATTATACGTGCGAATTCTTTCTGACCGATCACCCGTTCCCACCTGCGAACGCCGAGTCGCTGCCATCTCCTGGTGCTGCTCTTCTTGAAATTTCTCGTACAAACGAGCCCGCAGGATCTTCATGGCCTTGTCCTTATTCTTGTGCTGCGACTTTTCGTCTTGGCAGGATACAACGAGTCCCGTAGGAACATGGGTAATTCTAACGGCCGAGTCCGTGGTGTTCACACTCTGTCCACCAGGACCGGATGAGCGATAGACATCGATACGGAGCTCATTGGGGTCCACATCCACTTCGACGTCCTCCACCTCAGGCAGCATGGCTACTGTCGCTGTACTGGTATGAATACGTCCACCCGATTCGGTGGTCGGGATGCGCTGGACACGGTGAACACCACTTTCATATTTCAAGCGGCTGTAAGCACCTTTGCCTTCAATCATGAAGATGACTTCCTTAAATCCACCCAGTTCCGTGGGGTTCGAGTGCATCAGTTCCACCCGCCAACGCCTAATCTCAGCGTACCGCGAGTACATCCGAAACAGAACACCAGCGAAAAGCGCCGCCTCGTCACCACCCGTGCCACCTCGAATTTCCACAATCACATTCTTGTCGTCATTCGGGTCTTTAGGGATGAGGAGGCGCTGTAACTCGGTCTCCAGTGCCTCACTTTGCCGTGCGAGCTCCTCTAACTCCAGTTCTACCATTTCGCGAAACTCAGGTTCTTTGGCTTCTTTAAGCATCTCCTGTGCTTCACGTAACTCCTGCAGCACTTGACGATATTCTCGAAACGGTGTAACCACCGCCTCTAAATCAGAATGCTGCTTCGCCAATGTTTGATAGCGATTTTGATCCTGCATGATCTCCGGGTCACTCAGTTTATCATTGAGTTCCAGGTATTTCTCTTCCATGGCCTTTAGTTTATCGATCATCTATGGTCTCTCCTTCTATGATGCGGGCAGCGGGAATGGAATCACCTTCCGTGATTCCTGGTACTGTCGATCGGCTGCAATCGCTTCCTTCAGGGCTGTTACTGCCACTTCCAACTGCTGATCATCGGGATTCGCCGTGGTCACATACTGGAGTACGATCCCTGGCAGGATCAATCCACGAACCCAGCGCGGCATGGGATCTCGACCAGCTAAGAGCATCACTTCAAACGCTAACCCCAAGGCAACAGGCCAGATGGCCAAATGCAGCAGAACCCTTTCCAATACAGCTGGTCGACCAAATACGCCAATAACAACAACACTCATAACAATGGCCAACAGCAAAAAACTCATCCCACAGCGCACTTGAATCGGTGAGCAGCGCCGCACTTGCTCTAGCTTCAGCGAGCGCTTGGTCTCCCAACAATTGATCACCATATGCTCTGCCCCATGATACTGGAACAACCGGCGATACGTAGGCCAAAGTCTTGCCAGCACCGCGGCCCCCACAAGCAGGCCCACTTTCAAAAGTCCTTCGAGAACATTCAGGACTGGGGTACTGGCAATGGTATCCTGAAGCAGACTTACCATGACTCCCGGGAGGGCGACGAACAGACCGACGGCAAGCATTGCAGTCCAAACCAGACCGAAAAGAACATGGCTGGAACTCTCAGGCCCTCCCACGTCACCATGGGATCGGCATGCCGAATCCAATCGACATTTTGTCCCTAACACGACGGACTCTGCAAACACAACGGCACCTCGAAGCAGCGGTTTACGCAAAGCTGGCCAGCGACTAAACCAGGAGTGAATCCATTCTTTATGCACAGAGATTCCACCATCTGGGGTGCGCACTGCAATGGTGTAGAAATACCTGCCGCGCATCATCACACCCTCGGTCACCGCCTGCCCACCATAATGGAACTTACTCATCCATAACACGCCCCTTCACGTGCGCCACCACATGCGCCACCTGTTGAGCAGGAAGCATCACTACCAGTACATCTCCCGGATACAGAATGTCACTTCCCTTCGGCGACGTAACATCTTTCGGACGCCGATAAATAGCCATGACTGTCGCATCGAACAGTCCGCGCAGCCCCGATTCGCTCAGCGGTCGATAAAGAATGTCCGATTCGTCGCCAACCTGCAGACGCAGAACAACCGAATCCTCATCCAAATGCGTAACTTCCTTCAAGGACCGTAGATAAAGGGGCCGAGCATAGGCTTCACTCTTCGTTGTTCGATACCCTCTCGGAAGCAATAAGCGTGTCACAATACCCACCGTGACCCCCACTGCCCAACCTGCGAACAGCGCCGCAAACGTAGCGTAGAAGGCTCTCAAACCGGCGCCACTGATATCCGTAAGCAAACGTTCATCCAGCAGGACACCTTGAATCTGGATGATTTGGTCAAAGACCGACAGGCCACCAATAATCCCAACATAACTTGAGATATTGCCCTTTGTCTTCTCCGCCACTGTATAAGCTAAGCCAACTGTGAATATGGCTCCCAGAAACACCGGAAGACCTAACTTCGTCAGAGCACCGAATCCAGTTCCCAAAACCAAACCGACACTGAGCGTCACAGCGGTGCCGCTGATCCGCGGCAGGACCATGACGATCATTTCCTTCCAGTCCCGGAAACGCAGCGAAAAACGCGGCATCGCTACGATCAAATCAAAAGGCAGCAAAGAAACGAACACAGCGACAAAACTCGAAGTCAACCCGGGAAGACCTGCCACAACATAATAGGATAAACCAATGGCAAACGCACGGGCCGCCATCAAAAGCCTTATAGGCCACTTGCCGTTCCGTTTTCTATGTTTCATGCTCCCCGCTCCCTGCCCGCGGGCGCCCAGGCACCTTGTGACAGCGGACGCAGCGAGCCTCATAGTTTTCCTTGGCTCCAATCAAAATAATCGGATCATGATAGTTCGCTGGCTGGCCATTGATCAGACGCTGGGTTCGACTGGCGGAACTGCCACAAACCACACAAATGGCATTGAGCTTCGTAACCTCTTCTGCCAAGGCTAAGAGCATCGGAACCGCTCCGAATGGTTCACCGCGAAAATCCTGATCCAAACCAGCTGCCA
>SLOZ01000028.1 GCA_007132255.1 Limnochordia bacterium
CTCTTGAGTCCTTAAGACTTGTAAGATCTTCCCATCTTCCAAAGACTATGATCTTAAGTCCTGGCTTCATCTCAAAGTCCATAAAGTTCAATGTCTTACCGTCATGATCAATGTATATTATTGGTTCAATTTTGTAGTTCTTCCTTAACGCAATTTCCTTGATAGTCTTACCTTTCAAATTCGATTCTGGTGGCAGAATAAGTTCAGCAAAACCGGCTTCCTGATCATCTCCCAGTTCTTTGAACGTCATCAATTTGTCCTTGGGCTTTAGATCAAAAGCAGCAAAAAACTTCTCCACTTGATCCTCTTCCCCAATTATGGCCAGCGTTTGACCTTCCTTAAGGGTCGTTTTACGCCAGGGTATATAGAGTTTGCTTCCTGAATCCCAAAGAGCTAGAATGTGAATTCCAAAATCCTTCCAAATGGCAAGCTCATCGATGGTTTTTCCATTCATTTCGCCAGCGCTCTTTAAATCCACCTCGTAAATTTTCTTGGGAAGATTGTATATGTCGAGAAGTTCGTCGTCTCGAAACCGGGTATCTTCCTCACCACCAGGCAGCACAAGCTTCGACAAGAAGAAAAAATAGAGTATGGCAGCAATTAGGAGACCTAGACCGATAGGTGTTACGGCGAACATCCCGAAACCATCATATCCACCCTCGGCAAGAAGGTCATTCAAAATAATCAAGGGTCCGGAAGCAACCATTGTGATAGTACCGCCAATAATTCCAGAGAATGCCATTGGCATGATAAGTTTCTTTTCATTGATTCCCGATTTGTTGCCAATTTTCTTCACAGCTGGTAAGAATAGTGCAACCGCTCCGATATTCTGCATAAATGATGAGATAATCCCGGTTACAGCCATTATAGTGGCAATAACAACGTTTTCTTTGGTCCCGGTTCTTTTCATGATCAGCTGGGCTAGGCTATCCATGATTCCTGTTTTTTCGATTCCATAACCAATGATCATGACACCCATGATAGCCATAACAGCATTGGATGAGAATCCTGCAAATGCCTGTTCAAGAGATATAACTCCCGTCCACGCCAAAGAGAGCATGATGATAATGGCTGCTACATCATTCCTGATTTTTTCTATTGAGAACATAATCACTGCTGCAAAAAGGATCACAAATACGATGATCACATCAGGGGTCATGGTTATCCTCCCGTCAACTGCAGCACAGCGATCGCAAACTGCATCTACGCCAAATTCCTGTACATGCCGACGCCCCCGGTGATGACAACCACATCATACCCATTCACTTTAAGGTATGCGGCAGCGGTTGTCGCTCGGTTGCCTGATCCACAAAGAACGTAAATGGTCTTATCCTTAGCCAGCTTGTTGAGGCTCTCATAGAGACTCTTCAGAGGAATGCTCACTCTATTTTCGTCCGGATCCCTTGCTTCCACTTCATTGTAATCTCTGATATCCAGGAGAATGAAGTCATCACCCTTCGGCGTTTCCTTGTATTCCTTTGCCGATATTGTCGCGAGCTGTTCGACCTCGTAGCCTTTGTCCTGCCACATTTCAATACCGACAGGCAGGTATCCAACAATATTATCAAAACCTATTCTTCGACAGTACCAGTAGAGCTCTTCTACCTCTCCGATCGTTCCGTCGATTACAAAACCGATTTTGTCATCCGGATAGTATATCGCTCCCAGGAAAGCAGTGAGATTTTCTTTGGGCAAATAAATCGAGCCCGGAATATGGCCTCCAATATATCCCTCTTTTGTTCTAGCATCTAACAAAAGAATATCCTCTTTCATGTTGGCTACTTCCTCAACGGTCAGTGCATTGAGTACAACTTCATTTCCAACAAATTCGCCGCCGGTTACATTGAGAGCCTCCATCCGCTCAAAGTATCTCGGCTTGATTCTCATGCTTGCAAACTTCTCAATAAACGCTTTCTTTGACGGCACCTGCAGTAGCTCATTCGTTGCCTTTTCATATCCAAGTGATGAATACGGCCGTTCATCCATGGCGTCACCACATGCGGAGCCGGCACCATGGGCAGGACAAAGAAGCACGTGATCGCCCATGGGAAGGAGCGTCTCGAATACGCTATCATAGAGAAGCCCAGTCATTTTTTCCAGATTCTCTTCTCCATAGAAGTCCGTTCTTCCAAGGTCCCCCATAAACAAGCAGTCGCCTGTAAATACCATATACGCTTGCGTCATTCCCTCTTCATAGACCGCATAGCTCAGATGACCCAGGGTGTGTCCGGGTGTATGAACTGCCTTGATGGTAATCGTCCCCATGTCAAGCTGGAACCCATCCTTGATTTTCTTTCCGTATACATGACCCAGGTCTTCGTGGCCAGAAATGTATATCGTAGCCCCGGTCTTTGCAGCCAGTTCCAAGGACCCTATGACGAAGTCCTCATTTCTGTGGGTCTCCAGAATATACTTGATCCTCATGCCGGCTTTTCTTGCCTCGTGCATGTAAACCTCTACGTCCCTCATGGGATCAATGACCGCGATATTGTCTGCGTCACCGATCATGTAGGAGTAATGTGCAAGTCCCTCGGTTTCAATCATTTTATAGAACATAGAATTCTCCTTAAATTTTTATAGGTATGCGATCTCCTTCAGCACAATCCTGTACGCTGCAAGCCCCCTGCTAAGGGCATTTCGATTGGTATCACATTGAGCCACATTTGGCACGTCTACGTCGACCGCGACCCTCTGTTGTCCGTCTAGCAGGCCTGTTGCATAGCCGAGTTCCAACGCCCAACGTTGACTGTTCCGCTCGGGATACCGGGAAAACCAACACGTTCCTAACCCTATCGTTGTCCCCACATGGTTCTTTGATCGACCTTTGGCGGTTCCCCCCTTGGTCAAGCCCGGTGGTCCTGATTCGCTCTGCCGTCAACGCTATCCCGATGGTCCAC
Organism: Limnochordia bacterium; assembly: GCA_007132255.1. Taxonomy (GTDB): domain Bacteria; phylum Bacillota; class Limnochordia; order Darwinibacteriales; family B1SED10-159; genus SLOZ01. Next base: position 2,898 of record SLOZ01000028.1, read on the forward strand.
AAACTAAACTGGATATTCTTGTCTTCCTGTACCGAGTGTCCGGTGTTTTGGATACCGCACTTCTGGAGGAGAATACCGACTAGCGTTTATGCCGCGAAAGCCTCTTGACGATGAGGCATGGCATGTTAGAATGTCTTCCCAGGCATCCTAACCAGGGATGCTGCCGATGCCTGTAGACATGCCATGAGAGGCTCGTCGTCAAGAGGACGTGGAATAAATGCGGTATCCAGTTACCGGAATCCCGGTATCCTATCTCTGGACAGCCGGTACAATTTGCTCCGGATTACCCATAAACGATATGAGCCGATTTTTTGGCACCCGCTTCCTAACTCACGCAGCCTTTAGACACAATCACACTGCTGCACAGAAACCCCACCATTGGCACCTTCACACGGATAGATTTCGACTTTGGCGCCAGACTCTCCTGTAAATAACCAGAAGATTTACGAACTGTAAGAGTAGCCTGTTTATCTATGACTTTTGTGGCTAATGGTCCGATCAAGTCGGTTTCAACATAGCTACTGGAAGACCCATGGCAGCGCCATCGCCTGCTCAGTACGCCGAATTGACATTCACCCTGCTGGATCTTACAGTGTCCACTCTGCGCATACCAGAACAGAAGGCAGGTCCGGAAGCAATGCCCAAGGCGGAGCATGACCAACATCGTCCACTCAAGGAACTCGAGATACTCGTCAAACTGCAAAACCCGACCGGCTAAGCGGCTGCGTTGGGCTGTTGGAGCAAACTGCACTTGATTGGCGTTACAGACTCAAGAACCACAAAGACGCAGAAAGTGTGCGATCCACAACATCCTTTTGAAACAGAAAACAGCTCTAGACTCCTACGCTGAAGGAGTCTAGAGCTGTTGATCCCTTTATCTGTCGCTAACTGCCCAAGCCAGGGTTCCTCGGGATAACAGTTCTTCCGCTGTTTTCGTTAATCCAAGTCAACGCCAGCAGCCATCTGAATCTGCTTGACGGATAGAATCGCTGAATCTTTACAACAGTGGAACCTGTTTTTGAGCATTGGGTTTGGAGGATATTACGAAGCTACTATGGCTCAAATCGCTCATTTTTTTGCCCCATAGTCTTTGCATAGCCTTGACATTTAAGTCCTCGATACAGATGCTTGCATATTCACCAGACAAACTCAAAGCCAGCTTGAAATGGAAATCCCGCCCCTTATCAGCCAAACGCTTATGGGCCTTCGCCAAACGTTTTTGGCTTGTCTGTAGTGGTTAGACCCCTTTTGTTTCCTAGACAGTTCGCTATTCAATTTGGCCATCTAATTTTGGTCATTCCTAAAAAACTCGGGAGATTTGACATCGCTGCCATCTGACGCTGTGAGAAACATTTTAACCCAAAATCGTACCCGACGCTTTTACCCGTTCGTGGTAGGATTTGGTTGCCCTCTGTTTCACAACCACTGCTGTTGACAAGCAGGTAATCACTGGATACAATTTACGTATAAGGTTAGTTTCTTAGGAGGTGAGTTCTATGGCTAAGTTGTCGTATGTTCTGGTCGCGCTATGCCTCAGCATGGTTCTGTCTCTCAACGCCGCTGCCGACGACGATCCACTAAACGAACTCAGGGAGATCATGGAAACCAGCGGGTTGTCCCGAGACGAAGAGGCCGCCTTTCTATCTGATCTAATGCCGTTAGTAGAGGAAACCTTGTTTCTTCGGAAAGCTGGCGGTGACAGGATCGGACGTCTCGATCAGCTCCTGATGATTGACAGGGTTGCATCTGAACACGAGTTTCCCGGTGACATGTTCGCTGAGGATGGAACCTTCCTTCGTGGCGATTTACTCGTTCCCGGTGACATGCTGCTCAGCGAACTGGACAGCGTAACGAAGGATCTGTACCGTCTCTCGCAAAACGCTGCCGAAGGTTCGGAAGTCCATGCCGACTTCGCCCAAGAGTTAGAGAGAGCCGTGCAGCGTCTAGTAGAATACCAAGCTCGGGTCGAGTCTCGGATGCACGCCGTCTCGAGTCCGGATACTTCGCCACCGGAGAGCCTTCATCTGCGACTGCCTAAGACTGTTTACACCACTGATGAACCCATCATTGCTCAGTTTTTCGGCCTTCCCGGCAATGACCAGGATTGGCTGGCGATAGCGCGCCGAGGAAGTGACTCTAACCGCTACAACCAATGGTCCTATACGCGAGGCGCTGTGTCTGGGGAAATCGAATTCCGTGCCCAACAAACCCCTGGCGAGTATGAGATTCGCGTGTTCTACGATTGGAGAGGCACCACGTCTTATGAAATTGAGGACAAGCTTCGCCTTCGTGTCGTCGAACCATAAAGCCCGTAGTCCGCACGGTCGCGACTGAGGAAAGGTCTGGGTTGTGTGGGTTGCTAGAGACGCATCTCGTCGATCGGACTGTCCGGCAGTTGCATGAGTCCGGGGAGGTGATCCTCGAAAAGGAACAGCCTCCCATCTACCGTCCAATTTGGGCGGTTTTCTTTGCCTTTAGCAGGTTTTTTGAGTATGCCTGTCGGATCGTCGGACGTTAGCTGTCGAACCTTGCGGCGATGCCGACGGGTCTTCGTCAACATCCAAACGGTAGGTGAATCACACCATCATCATTCGCTTTTGGAGGTCTAACGTTGAGCGACCCGATATTGATTGCACTTTGATGTGCTGCAATCCGCTGTCCCGAACAGAAAACAAGCCTGGAAGCAGCGCATCCGGGCCATCTTTAGCGATTAGGTTGTGCGGATGTCTACGCTCAGAAACAGACAGGCAATCAGAATCCTAGAATTGGAATTCGCTGTCACTTAGGAACTCGAATCCGCTGCTTAGCCATTTGCACGTAAGCCTTAAGCCGCCAGGCTTTGCTGGGCCTATCTCATCCTCGGGACTCTCAATTCTAGTTCACTGCAGACTCAACGTCATCCGATGCTGCGCCTTCTTTTTCTGTCATCATGTTCAAAAACACGGTGGCAATCGCCGGATCAAATTGGCTTCCGGAGCACCTGCGAATTTCCACCATGGCCGCCGCACCGCTCATGCCGCTGCGATACGGACGGTTACTGGTCATCGCATCGTAGGCATCGGCCACTGAAATGATGCGCGCAATCCTTGGAATTTCTTCCTTCCTCCAGCCATTCGGATATCCAGAACCATCCCAGCGCTCATGATGGGCGAGCACACTCTCCGCCAACGGCCCGTAATCGTTGACAGCACTCAGAATGCTGTGGCCTGTTTGGGGATGGCGTTTTATCTGTTCCCATTCAGAATCACTAAGTGGTCCCTTCTTGTCCAAGATCTCGTTATCTACGGCAATTTTGCCGATATCGTGCAGCTCACCTGCCGTACTGAGTTGGTGGATTTCACTCTGATTCAAGCCCATGGCCGCCCCGATCTGAGCGCACAGTTGGCGTACTCGCTGGGCATGCTGTTGTTCTCTCGGTGATTTCGCGTAGATCGTCTGTACGATCAGTTGGATGGTCTGGTAACGATGACTGGTCTGTTCAGCAACTTTGTTGCGGTACATATGGTCTTCTGCTTCCTTGAACACGGCGTGCATGTCTTCGCCGCGATTCGTTTTGGCGGCCCAACCACAAGCAACGGAGAGCGGCAGCCCCTCCACCGTCTTGAGGCGCATCGCCCGATGCACTCGCTTCGTCAGTTGACGAACCTTTGTCTTATCTGTGTTTGGCAGCAGGACCGCAAACTCATCGCCGCCGACACGAGCTACGATGTCATCCTGCCTGAAAGTCTGTCGTAACACCTCGGCTACGGTTTGCAGCAGCTTATCTCCGGCAGCATGGCCAAAGGCATCATTGGTGAGCTTTAAGCCGTTGACATCAATGATGAGAATAGCTAAAGATAAGTTTTCCGGAACGTCCAGTCGTTGAAATTCCGCTTCGTAAAACCGACGATTATAAAGTCCAGTGAGTGTATCGTGCAAGCCTAGGTATTGTATTTCCGCCACCGCCTGCTTCTGCTCTGTGATGTCGATATGGCAGCCGATCATTCGCAGAGGACGATCTCCGTCCCATGCCACCACACGGCCCACGCAAATAACCCAAACAATGGATCCATCTTTATGATGATACCGCACCTCGGTGTAAAATGGCTCTTTTCCCTTGCTCTGAATGTACCTGTCGAATCGCTCTATCACACCAGGCAGATCCTCCGAAAAAATGAGCGCCTGCCATGTTTCTGGAGCGTTCGTAAGTTCATGGTCTTCGTAACCGAACATCTTCTTGAAAGCAGGGCTCAGATATTCCGAATGATTTGCCAAATCCCAATCCCAGTAACCCGCTAACGAATCCTCCATAAGGTCAATAAAATGCTGCTGCTGCAATCGTAGTGCTTCTGCAGCCTCTTTACGTTCTGTGATGTCCTCGGATATCCCCAACAGGTATTCCGGTTCTCCTGCATCATCTAGAATGGGTACCTTTACCGTATGAAGTATCCGCTCACCTCTCGTTGTTTCGATAGGCTCCTCAGGGATATCGAGAATTTTTCTGGCTCGTAGCACTTCCCTGTCATTTTGGGTAAAGAAGTCTGCTTGTTCTTTGGAGAAGAAATCGTAATCGGTTTTCCCATAAAGATCAGATCGCGAAATTCCCAGCATCGCTTCTGCGGCCTTATTGTGCCGCACGAATTTCAGTTCTTCAGCATCTTTTAGAAACAACATCACGCTGGGAATGTTCTCAATAATCGAGTCCAGGACGGCGTTTGCCGCTTGCAGTTCACGTTCATCTCTTTTGCGGTCGGTGATATCCCTGCTTGAGCCTACGATATAGGACACCTGGCCTTCTTCTATCAGAGGCGTCAGGACAGTGGACCAGGTTCGTGCACCGCCTGGCAGAGGCAGCGTTTGTTCATAGTGGATAGGCTGCCGCTCTTGGACGCAGCGTTCATAATGGGAACTGATCGCAGCACCTAACTCCTCACCGACCAGCTCTTTGGGAGTCTTCCCATACATGTCGCTGCTCTTTATCCCGGTGGTTAACGCGTGTGCAGGATTGTTCTTGATAAAGCGAAAGGTTTCCTGACGAACAACTTCTACGACAAACATCGCATCTTGCGTACTTTGGAACACCGCCTCATACTGCGCTGCTAAACGGACCTGCTCCCGTTCGACTGCCCTATCTTCCGTGATGTCTTCAAACGCCGCCGCAAAGCGATTGCCACCCAAAGGATAGGCTGATATCTGGTAGCGTCGCTGCAGGGGTTCAGAAAACCGCTCAAAGCGAATGGACGCCCCTTTGGACACTACACGGCCATACGTTTCAATGAACTCCGTCTGCTCAATCCCCGGCAAGACCTCAGTGACCCTTTTCCCGAGAATCTCATCTCCTTGAAGTCCTGTATACGTCTCGAAGGTAGGGTTCACTTCCACGAAGACATAGTCTATGGCTCGCCCTTGAGGATCATAAACCATCTCGTGAATTGCGATCCCCTCATTAGAGTTCTGAAAAAGATCCCGGAAAAGCTGTTCATTCCTCGCAGACTTCGCTTCAGTCAACAACAAGCGGCGAGTAAACCAGAACGAAACGCCACTGATGGCCGCGCTCGATACGACGAACACCAAAACCTCGCCCAACACAGCACTTGATGCAGTGAATATACTGACAATTGCCAAAAACATCGAGGCATTGGCATACAACAGGAACTTCCAGCGGTAGAACAAAAAGTTCATGAGGGGGACAACTAACAGCAGGGCTACAATGGAACCAGCGTCAAATCCAGCCTCTGTTGCCATAAGCAGCAGGTTGAGCACGGCAGCGCATCCTAGTGCATAAATGAGCAGTGCCATATGTTTGCGCACCAACGAAGATATGTAGGAGAACCCGGCCAGACCACCGAAACACAAAGCGAACACTAGCCGGTGGGCCAGCGGGATCGGATCAGCAACGTCCAGCACGTACTTTATAAAAAGACCAAAGACTATGTAAAGAAAAGCCGCGAGCAGCGAGATCATCTGCAATACCTGGATGGTTCTGTCATCTCTTTGCGTCATTGGGATTTTCATTCAAATACCGTCTCCTCATAGAAATAAATGTAACAAAAAACCGACCCTTCATCGCCAGATGATACAGGGGTCGGTGGCTTAACTGGTTTCTGATGGCTTAAGGGCCACACACAGAGAAATCCATTCATCGATCCGCAGGCGAACCATTTCGTTCCAAAAACCAATGCACGACGTCATAATTCCACCACGTCAAGGCTGATAAATATAACTCACTTTATTATATAATTCGTTGGCCCGATCGGTAACTTGTCCACCTTTGCCAGAAACACACTCGCGCGAGACAAAAAGCTCGGAAGTGGAGCCCCCAGACTACGTATTTAGCGCTCGCTGTTGTTTTGGGTTGGACATCGAAATCTCCGGGCGCTTTTTCCTAGATTTCGCAGCTTTTGATGGGTGTGACCTGAAAAACGGGCCAGCCTATAGAGATTCTATCTATCAAGCGGTGAATCGGAAGCGGACTCAAGGTTGTGTACTAGACTGCCGTCGCGGGCCAACACAGAGAATGCACCGTCTGTCTCAAGAACCACGGCTGATATACTGGCATAGTTATTATGGCCGGCTTTTCTTATGGCCTGCTCCAGTTCTCCCGTAAGAATCCGCTCCTTTATCATGTTTTCTGTCAAAAACTCCCCATTATAAAAAAGGAGTTTTGGTTCTGATTTGATGATGCGCCCGACCGTTTTTGATCTCACGGATGTGAACGTGATAATGTACTGCAGAAGAACGAGAAGTCCCATGGCAGTCATGCCCTCAAGCAGTGATATGGATGGGTCCATAATAAGAGTCGAGAGCATGGACCCAAGGGCCACAGTGACGATAAAATCAAAAGCATTCATCTTTGATAGAGTCCTTTTCCCACTTAGTCGGAGCATCAGAATAAGTAACAGATAGCTTAAGACGCCTATCAGAACGATCCTCCTTATGGTGTCTGGACTTCCAATGAGACCGTCCATAACTTCCCCCCCCTCACATTTGCCCGGCCAGGTTTTACACGAGTCCTTAATGCCCTTCGAAACAGAAACGTTCACGACGCCATGCCTGTCAAGCGCAAAGCAGTGCATGTTCCCGTTCCTCAGTGTGCTTGTGATTAAAATTCATGACCATTTTCTGAAACGGTTAACTCCTGGCACTCCTGGCAGTCCCAGCACAGAGCGTATGGTCTCCACATACAAGGTTCTTGCGATTTTCGTAAAATCCGCTGGGTCTAGGCCGCCGGTTGCTCTGCCTTCGGTCTTCGGTTCCCTAGCTTCGTTAATGGACGAACGTGTTCGCTAACTCCCCGTGCCACCGGGACCAAGTTGATAGATTGCCCTCGAAAAAAGCCGTGATCATTGCAAAGCAATCGCCGCCCCCTCCTTTTCCCCAGCTTTGTAGGGACGGAGGGGACGGCGGACATACAAGCCTCATACCAAAACTACTCAAACATCAACTAGGAACAACCCGGAGATGGATAGACTCAGAAGGTTAAAATGCACTCCTGGCAATGCGCAAGCCGAAGTTGCCCGTACTGGAAGGAGCATTGTGACCGACGACACCCACACGCAGGCTAGCCGCTTCAACGGAATAGCTGCCGCCTCGAAGAATCCATTCGGATCCTCCGTACTGTGTGAACGTCCATTCCCATACATTACCACTCATATCGTACAACCCTAAGCCGTTCGCTTGCTTGGAAGCAACGTTTTGCGTGCTCCTACCACTGTTATTGCTGTACCAAGCCACAGCTCCTGTTGCTGAAGCATTTGTATAAGGGGCTGTAGCACCACTGGCGTAACTGCCTGGTGTCCAGTACAAGCCGTCAAGAGGTATGGCTCCATAGGAACTATCTGATCCCTTGTAGCGAGCTGCTAACTCCCACTCATCGCTGGTGGGCAAGCGGAACCCGTCTGTGTTTGCTTGCACTACGTCGTCAAAGGCTGTAAGGTTCGTGGAGTCTTTGATCACGCTGCCCTGAGACGTGTACACAGGCGTGTACCCTGACATCATATCGGATAGTGCATTCATCCAAACGATGCTGTCTCGCCAACTCACGTTTGTTACAGGCTCGTTCCGTTTCGAAGTCGGAGCCCCACCAGTCGTTCCCAGATTCCCCTCGCGACCCGCATTGGCAAAGGTGTAGCCATTATTCAGCGCCCACTGCCGTACCGTGTACCACAGTTCATAGGTCACCTGTGTCTCGGATATCCAGAAAGAGCTGTCGACGGTTGCCGTCATATTGTCGGTGGTTTTGGTTGGGAACGTCGCTGCCGGAGCTAACCACATAGTGAAAAGTCCTTGGGGTGAATCGTACTCTCCAGGGTCACCTGGAGGGGTATCAGAGGTTGCTTCAAATACTGCTATGACAGTTTTGTCTCCATTCATCACGACGTCCGTCTCTAGCTGCGTTGCTGCCACCACGGCGCCGTCCCAGCGCACAAATCTCCAACCCGATGCGGGAGTGGCTGTGAGTTCTGCAATTGTTCCTTCCGGATAGTCATAACTTCCTACCTCAGGGGTGACCGTACCCTTGCCGGATACTTCGACCGTTAGAGTGTACTCTGTTGGATCACCGATAGCGTCGATCTCTTGAAACACCGCCACTACAGTCTTGTTCCTATCGACTTCTACAGTCGTCGCAGCCTCATAGGCGTTAGCAACATCACCGTTCCAGCGGCTGAATGTCCAGCCAGGGTCGGGGGCAGCCACGAGGTCGATAACCGTCCCTTCGGGATGGCTGTAGCTTCCTTCCTCAGGGGTAACAGTACCTTTACCGGAAAAATCGATCGTCAGTGTATGCCGTGTTAGATCACCGGAGGAGCCTTCTTCCACAAACACTGCCTTGACCGTCTTGCCCTCGCCCATCACGACAGTCGTTTCCTGTTGACTTGGGTCCTCGACGTCACCAACCCAGTGGCTGAAAACCCAACCGTCCTCAGGAAGTGCCGCCAAAGAGACCGGTTCATTTCGGGGAACCTGGTGCTCACCTACAGCGGGACTTACCGTTCCTTCACCATCCATTTCAACCTTCAACGTAAAGTACTGCGTGGCTGGACTCTGCCCTCTACCTCCACCCCCACAACCAATCAAAAGCAACACACACAGGATCATAAGACCAAAACGAATTGCGAACTTCATCTGATACCCTCCCTCATTGATTTACCTCAAGCTTCGACTTACCTCAATCCTAGACAGGCCCGTGGCCACTCAAAGAACTGCGACGGATGATGAGGACTTAAATTCATATTTCGGTTCTTAGAGAGACTTTCCTGTGAATAGCCAGATTATTATGTAACTGTAAGATATCTTTGA
>SLOZ01000023.1 GCA_007132255.1 Limnochordia bacterium
CTGAGTACCTGATGCCAAGCTTGAGGTTGACGAACGCGTCGATGCAGTGCTCAGAAAACCATCACAGAAGAGAAATAGCCTCCGTGGCCAGGTGATGGTCGTGGAACAGATGGTGCCAGATCGCTGCGGGGACGCGAAGCGACCACGTTCGCAGCAGGTTTGCTCGACGGGCTTACCTGTCTGAGAAACAATTGGACAAATCAGCAAGAAACCGGTAGAATAAAACCGAAAACCATTATCATCAAGAAAATGGCTTGTCAACTCTGTTTCTTTTCGCCACCACCGGCGGAACGAGCAGTTCTCCAAAGGATGGTGATTATTCGATGAAACGGTGGCGTTCTGTCTTAGTAGTTTTTTTGGTGGTCCTAGCAGCGGGAGGTCTTTTTGGTGCTCTCTATCCACACGTATGGGCCAGTCCCGATGGCGACCAAGACTTAGGGTCCGTCTTAGAGGTGATAGGGCTCCTCAACACGCGATATTACTATCAACCCATCAGTACATTCGATCTGCTCGATAGTTACAATCGCAAAGGGAATATCAACGGGATGCTGCGCGATGCCTTGGAGGATCCATACACGCGCTACATGACACCGCAGGCGTTCGATCAAATGATGACAAGTACCCGCGGTGAGTACGGTGGTATTGGAATTGTGGTAGGAATGCAGGACGACCAACTGACTGTGGTTTCTCCATTTAAAGGTACACCGGGTGACCGCGCCGGTCTGCGCGCTGGCGATCGCATTCGTGCCATTGACGGCCGACCCACGACCTATATGAGCTTAGATGAAGCGGTCAGCCTGATGCGCGGTCCGCAGGGTGAAGACATCACGCTCACGATCGGGCGCGGTGATACGGAGTTTGACGTCTATATTGTCCGCGACATCATCAATGTTGTTTCTGTGGAAGAACCGAAGATGTTGGAGCACCAGATTGGATATATTAAGATGACGAATTTTTCGGAGCGAACGCATGATGAACTTTTGGAAGGCTTAGCGCAGTTGGATGAACAGGATATGCAGGGTTTGATTTTGGACTTGCGATTCAATCCCGGTGGAACTCTAGGCGCAGCCATCCAGGTGGCTGATACCTTCATCGCACAAGGACCTTTAGTGTTCTTGGAGGATCGAGATGGTAATCGCTCCCCATATATGGCCGATGCCAGAGGCACCCGTGAGCCACTGCCCATGGCTGTGCTCATAAATGGATCCAGTGCCAGTGCATCCGAGATTGTTGCCGGCGCCTTGCAGGACAATGGTCTGGCTGTTCTTGTGGGAAGTAAGACCTTTGGCAAAGGTTTGGTGCAGTCACTGCATCCGCTGCGCGATGGAAGCGCATTAACCATCACTGAGCAAGGCTATCTCACATCGGGCGGACGGAATATCAATACATTAGGAATCGAGCCTGATGTGTTCGTAGAAGTTGATGAGGAAGCGGAAGAAGCACTATATCTTGGCGACGAAGAAGTTGTCGACGAGCAGTTGAACCAAGCTATCGAGATCATCCTCGAAGCGCTGAGGTGATGGTGCTGACAGGGGTACCCGGATCCTCGACAGTGCAGTTGTCTTGACATGCTCATGACGCTCGTTTGTTGGAGGTGAGCGGGTTGGAGGAGCTGTATAGTCTTTTGCGTGCTCTTCTGGGGATGCTTCCACGCATGGTGAGCGATGGTGGCTTTCTGGTATTTCTGCTGTTGATCATGGTACTGGTGTACAGCCAGTATAAGCGTGCGCTTCGGTTGGAGTACCATGTATTTGGGCGGCTCCGTGATACACCTTTGGCACTCACGATGCAGGCGTTGGGCTACGGGCTGCTCGGTGGCCTCGTGGCTACCATTTTGTTTGTAGTCTTGGGCCTGTCACTGAGCGGAGCTGGCATCATCTATATTTTCCTGTTAGCTGTCCTTCTGGCCATGCTGCATCCGCGCTACATGTGCTTTTCCTATGCCGGGGGGCTTGTCAGCCTAGCGCATTTGCTGTTCGGCTTTCCAGAGGTTCATGTCCCTGTGATTATGGCTTTGGTAGCTGTTTTGCACCTTGTAGAGGCACTTCTCATTCGTCTTCAAGGCCATCGTTTGGCGACTCCCGTTTATGTTAAGCACACGAACGGTTCCGTGGTTGGCGGCTTTTTGATGCAAAAATTCTGGCCGCTGCCGTTTGTGGCCCTGATGGCCGTGGTGATGTTAGAAAGTGCCATGGACTTTCATACCCTACCCATGCCGGACTGGTGGCCGCTGATGCGACCAGCCATGCCGGTACCCGGTGGACATTCTATGGTGTTTTTTCTCATTCCGGTCGTGGCGGTGCTTGGCTATGGTGATATGGCTGTCACTTCGTCTCCGCAAGCAAAAGCCCGTTTGTCGGCACTGTATTTAACGGTATTCAGTTTCGTGTTATTGGTTCTGGCCTTAGCCGCCACCCGCTATCCGTGGATGGCGTGGACGGCAGCGCTGTTTGCGCCCATTGGCCATGAATGGGTCATTCATCGGGGTCAGCGTCGTGAGCAGGAGCGACCACCGGTCTTTACTACCGAGCACGGTCTCATGGTCTTGGATGTCCATCCTTATACGCCAGCGGCGAAGATGGAACTACGGCCTGGCGATGTTATTCAGAGCATCAATGGCAGCGCTGTGAACAATCCCAAGGAACTTTTAGAACAGATCACCCCCTGGATTATCGATCCTGTCCTCGAAGTGCAGAATATGCTGGATGGCAGCGAGGTGCGTCGGATTCAGTTCAAGGGTAAGCTGCCACCCGTAGGCATTATCCCTGTACCAGATCCGAATCAGGGAGGCTTTATGGGGATGGATGGAGAATCTTTGATTACGTGGGTGCAGAAGAGGCTGCGTGGCGGAAAGGGGTAATGCAATGAAACGCGGGAGACAAAATCCTTGGGCAGTGGCAGTTCTGGTTCTCATGGCCGGAGTTCTAGTCATCGGCCTGTCGTTGGTGGTCATTGCGAATCGCGATTCGGATCCACCAGCTCAACCGGAAGTGCCGGCCTTGTATCTCGAAGACCTGCGTTTGGCTAATCCCCTTGATATGCAGGCGTTTTGGCGTGAGCAGGGTTTTATCCCTGTGGAACGCAACTACGAAGAGTTTCGCAGGCAGGATTGGGCCGCCGATCAATGGGTGCACTGGACACAACGGATGACCGATTGGCATCTGGTGCCGTTCCGGCCTGACAGCAATTATCAAGATGCCCTCGGGAAACTGGTTACCCAGTTAGTTTCCGGTGGTTTGACGCTCCAAATGGATCAGCGAGGCCAGCGTGTCCATGTGTCGCTGTTTGAGTCGATCCCTTTAGTTCAGCAGCGAATGGAACTAGAAGTATGGTCATTCCAGCGACAGACACCAGCCGTCTACGATCCAGACTTTGAAGGTGGTCGTTTAGCTATTGTGATTGATGACTGGGGTTATTCTTCAGCAGCTATGCAGCCGCTGTTTGATTTCCCTTATCCGTTGACGTTTGCTGTACTGCCGCATTTGGCGGAGTCGGAGGCTGCGGTATTTCGCGGCCGTGAAGTTGCCCATGAAATTATCCTCCATCAGCCCATGGAGGCGCTCAATGCCGATATGGACCCCGGACCGGGAGCCATCTATGTGGGTATGAGCAGGGAAGAGATTGAAGAACAGCTGCAGAAAAACCTGGCCAGTCTCGGCCAGGTTGTAGGTGTGAATAATCACATGGGATCGCGGGCTACCAGTGACGAGACGACCATGCTGCATGTCCTGAACTATCTTAAGGGCGAGGGGCTCTATTTTCTCGACAGCCTGACATCCCATGATAGTGTTGTGGTCGATGTAGCTGAACGCGTCGGGATTCCGTATGCCGTGAATCGGATATTCCTCGATAACATCAATGAAACGGACGAGGTTATGGATCAAATCCGCAGGGCACTGCAGCGAACCGGTGATGAGCCCGAGATGGTTGCCATAGGCCACGTTCGACCGCGTACAGCCGACGCTCTCTGGGGCATGATTCCTGAGTTGGTTGACGCGGGCGTTGAACTGGTTCCTGTGTCGGCGCTGCTCATCGTTCCTGATAGCGCCGAATAGCCGCTTCGATGGTTGCGACGGCATCGGCTCTTGGCTGCCATTCACCGATCTCTGTCTTTTTTTGTTCGAGGTCCTTATAGACCTTGAAGAAGTGGGTCATTTCACGAAGCAGATGTTCGGGAACGTCGGCGAGTTGACTCACCCAATTCCATTGTGGATCGCTTACGGGCACGCACAGAATCTTCTGGTCGGGCCCTTTTTCGTCCCACATTTCGAACATGCCGATGGGCTTCACGCGGATATAGCACCCGGGAAACGTCGCTTCGCCCACCAGTACTAACGCGTCCAGTTCATCGCCATCTTCGGCCAGGGTCTCAGGAAAATACCCGTAATCCGCTGGATAATGAACCGATGAGAACAGCATGCGGTCAAGATAGAACCGCCCGTCTTCTTTGTTATACTCGTATTTGTTGCGGCTGCCTTTGGGGATTTCGACCATCACAAGAATACTCTCCATAATGAACCCTCCTCAAAAAGGATCTTTGTCAGTGGATGGCGAACATACGTATGGTGTTTGGCGCGCCCGCTGATGGTATACTATTCTTGAATTTATGCTTGTTTCCTACAACGTTGTGGTTAGTTTGGGGGAGGAGTTTCCATGAAACACAAACCATTCCGGGTTGTTGCCGATTATGAGCCGGCCGGCGACCAGCCCAATGCCATTGCACAATTGGTGGACGGTGTGCAGAAGCCTTTGCGAGCTCAGACACTGTTAGGTGTAACCGGATCCGGGAAGACTTACACAATGGCTAAGATCGTTGAAGCTGTTCAAAAGCCAACGCTGGTCATAGCCCACAACAAAACACTGGCTGCTCAATTGTGCAGCGAGTTCCGTGAGTTTTTCCCGGACAATGCTGTTCACTACTTTGTCAGCTATTATGACTATTACCAACCAGAGGCGTATGTGCCACAAAGTGACACCTATATCGAAAAGGATTCCAGTATCAACGACGAGATTGATCGTCTGCGGCATGCTGCCACCAGTGCATTGTTCGAACGCCGCGATGTTATCATTGTGGCCAGTGTATCCTGCATCTACGGCTTAGGATCTCCGGAAGATTATATGGGCATGACACTATCCCTAGAAAACGGTGAGTTTCGCGACCGTGATCACATCTTGCGGCGCTTAGTTGGGATTCAGTATGAACGCAACGACATTGGCTTTCGGCGTGGGACCTTCCGTGTCCGCGGTGACGTCATCGAGATCATCCCTGCGTATGAAGAAAATGTTATGCGCATTGAGTTGTTTGGGGATGAAGTTGAACGCATCCTAGAATTAGATCCTGTTACTGGTGAGATCATGGGGGAACAGGATGCTGTAACCATTTATCCGGCGTCACACTTTGTGACATCCGAAGATAAACTGAAACGGGCCGTCGTTAACATTGAAGAGGAGTTAGACGTGCGCTTGCGGGAACTAAAAGCACAAGATAAGCTCTTGGAGGCCCAACGCCTAGAGCAGCGTACCCGCTACGACTTAGAGATGCTGCGAGAGGTAGGTTACTGCACCGGTGTGGAAAACTATGCGCGCCATCTTGCAGGTCGCGATGCTGGTGCAACGCCTGCTACACTTTTAGACTATTTCCCCAAGGATTTCTTGATGTTCATTGACGAGTCCCATGTGACGGTTCCCCAGGTGCGGGGTATGTACTTCGGTGACCGCTCGCGCAAAGAAACGTTGGTGAACTATGGGTTCCGGCTGCCGTCGGCCTTGGATAATCGGCCGCTGACGTTCGATGAGTTCGAGCGCCATATCAACCAGGTGGTGTTTGTTTCGGCGACCCCTGGACCGTATGAAGGGCAGCATACGGAGCAGGTTGTGGAACAGATTATTCGGCCCACGGGTCTTGTGGACCCAGAGGTGGTTGTGCGCCCGGTTAAGGGCCAAATTGATGACCTTCTGGATGAAATCCACACCGTCGTGGCCCGAGGCGAACGGGTTTTGGTCACTACGTTGACCAAAAAGATGGCCGAAGACCTTACCGATTATTTCGCTGATGTGGGAATCAAGGTTCGGTATCTCCATTCGGATATTGATGCCTTGGAGCGCATCGAAATTCTCCGCGATCTGCGCAGTGGTGTTTTTGATGTCCTTGTGGGAATTAACCTGCTCCGTGAAGGGTTGGATTTGCCAGAAGTTTCCTTAGTGGCCATCCTTGACGCCGACAAAGAAGGGTTTCTGCGCTCAGAAACGTCACTGGTTCAAACCATTGGACGGGCAGCCCGCAATGTATTGGGGCGGGTTGTTATGTATGCAGATCGGATCACAGACTCCATGCGACGGGCTATCGATGAGACGGAACGACGGCGACAGCTGCAAACAGAGTTCAACCAAGAGCACGGCATAACGCCTGCCAGTATTCGCAAGGCGATCAAGGACATTGGCCAGGTGCAGCACGCAGCGGAATCGGAGCCGGCCTACGCTGGCAAAAAAGGCAAAGTTATCGATTATAAGCAGCTAGCATCCTATATTAAGGAACTGGAAGTACAGATGCACGAGGCTGCCAAAGAACTGGAATTTGAAAAGGCAGCATCACTGCGGGATGAGATCCGCCAGCTGCGTGAGGAAATGGGGTTAGTAACATGAGCCGCGACAAACTGATTGTCAAAGGTGCTCGGCAGAACAATCTGCAGAATATTGACGTGGTGATACCGCGTGAACGGTTTGTGGTTTTAACAGGCCTTTCAGGATCGGGCAAAACGTCGTTGGCGTTCGATACCATATATGCTGAAGGGCAGCGAAGGTATGTGGAATCCTTGTCGGCGTATGCAAGGCAGTTTTTGGGTCAAATGGACAAACCGGACATCGACTTCATCGAAGGGCTTTCCCCGGCCATATCCATCGACCAGAAGACGACAAGCCGCAATCCCCGTTCAACGGTGGGAACGGTCACCGAGATCTACGATTATTTACGACTGCTGTACGCACGCGTCGGTCGGCCTCACTGTCCCCAATGTGGGAAACCCATCGCCCAGCAAACCGTACAGCAGATTGTGGACCAAGTCATGGTCCTTGAAGAGCGAACACGAATTCAAGTGCTGGCTCCCGTGGTCAAAGGCCGCAAGGGCGAGCACAAAAAGGTATTGGAAGAAATTCGCAAGGATGGCTTTGTGCGGGTGCGCGTCGATGGCGAAATGCACGAAATCACCGAGGAGTTAGACCTAAACAAGAATCAGAAACACAGTATCGACGTGGTAGTGGATCGTATCGCCGTTCGCCCTGATATCCAAGGTCGTCTAGCAGACTCTATACAGACCGCCCTGCAGCGCGGTGATGGAGTGGTCATTGTTGATATTGTTGGCGAGTCGGAGTTAACGTTCAGTGAACGGTTCGCCTGTATTGACTGCGGCGTCTCTATGGATGAACTAACGCCGCGGATGTTTTCGTTTAACAGCCCTTTTGGAGCTTGTCCGACCTGTGATGGTTTGGGCGAACGTCTGGAAATCGACCCCGAGTTAGTTGTGGATCCCAAGCGATCGCTGCGCCAAGGTGGACTGGTTCCCTGGAAAGATAAGAAGAGCCGTTGGCTGCATGGGATTCTGGATTCTGTCTGTGAAAAGTACGATATCGATCCCAAAAAACCGCTGAGTCAGTTGGTTCCGGAGAAACTGGATATTTTACTGCAGGGTACCGGCGATGAAACGGTCCAGTTTCTCTACACAAACCAAGCGGGTCAGGAGCGCCTGTTTGAGTCTACGTATGAAGGCCTGATTCCTCATCTTCGACGTCGTCACCGGGAGAGCACGTCGGACTGGGCTCGCCAAGACGTCGAACAGTACATGAGTTCCCGTCGCTGTGACGATTGCGGCGGGAAGCGTCTGCGACCGGAAATTTTGGGGGTTACTATCGGCGGCCGTAATATTATGGAATTGTCGGGACTATCGATTGGACGTGCTCGCCGTTTTGTTGACCAGTTGGAATTAACCGAACGCGAAACGATCATTGCGCGACAAGTGGTCAAGGAGATTCGTGAGCGTTTGGGGTTTCTAGTCAATGTTGGTTTGGAATACTTGACACTGGATCGCCGTGCGGGTTCTTTGTCTGGAGGGGAAGCCCAGCGGATTCGGTTAGCCACGCAGATTGGCTCCAGCCTCATGGGAGTTTTGTATATCTTGGATGAGCCCAGTATTGGGCTTCACCAACGGGATAACCAGCGCCTTTTGGATACCCTTAAAGGTCTACGCGATCTTGGGAATACGCTGATTGTTGTGGAACACGATGAAGATACCATGCGCTCAGCCGATTGGATCATCGATATCGGGCCAGGAGCAGGAGCTCACGGTGGACGCGTCGTGGCCGAAGGCACATTCTCGGATATCTGCGATGTCGAGGAGTCCATTACCGGACAATACCTATCAGGGAAACGTTCCATTGCTGTGCCTGAAAAGCGGCGCCAAGCCAATGGCAAATGGATTACGGTGCGGGGGGCCCAGGAGAATAATCTCAGAGACATTGATGTGGCAATCCCCATGGGAGTCATGACTTGCGTCACTGGTGTATCAGGATCTGGTAAGAGCACGTTGGTGAATGAAATTCTCTACAAGAGGTTGGCCCAGCGCCTCCATCGGGCGGCACAGAAGCCAGGGAAACACAAAGACATTGAAGGGGTTCAGAATCTCGACAAGGTCATAGATATTGATCAATCACCCATTGGACGAACGCCTCGTTCGAACCCTGCTACCTATACAGGGGCTTTCGATGGGATTCGCGAGTTGTTCGCCATGACCAACGAAGCCAAGATTCGCGGCTATAAGCCGGGCCGGTTTTCTTTCAACGTCAAGGGCGGGCGCTGCGAGGCGTGTAAAGGTGACGGCATTATCAAGATCGAGATGCACTTTCTGCCGGATGTTTACGTTCCCTGCGAAGTCTGCGGCGGTTCGCGTTACAATCGTGAAACGCTAGAAGTGAAATACAAAGGCAAAACCATCGCTGACGTTTTGCATATGCGTGTGGAAGAAGCTGTGGAATTTTTCAAACCGATCCCCAAGATTCAGCGTAAACTGCAGACCCTCTTTGATGTCGGTCTTGGTTATGTGCGCTTGGGTCAGCCAGCCACCGAGCTTTCTGGGGGCGAAGCACAGCGAGTCAAATTGGCGACGCAATTGAGTCGACGTTCCAATGGCAAGACCTTATATATACTAGACGAACCAACGACTGGTCTGCATTTTGAAGATATTCGAAGGCTCCTGACGGTCCTGCAGCGGCTGGTGGACGCCGGCGATACGGTTTTGGTCATTGAACACAACCTCGATGTCATCAAGACGGCGGATTACATTATCGATCTCGGCCCTGAAGGGGGCGATGCTGGCGGTGATGTAGTCGCTGTGGGTACACCCGAAGAGGTTGCCCAGGTGAGTTCATCGTACACGGGCCAGTTCTTGGTGTCTGTGTTGGACGATCCTCGGTTTCGCAATGCAGGGGCAGCAGCTCCTGTGAGCGAAGGTTCGTTGGCCGTCAAGACTGAACGCTGACAGCAAACGCCGGGGAAGCAGCAAGAGCGTGTAGGGGACTGAAGCACTGGCATTGGTGCAGTGCCTTTGGCAGGAACGCACTGTTAGAATAGATTGAGGTGGTAGGCATGACGCAAGAATTGCATGAAAAACTCGCCGCTGTCCCGACACAACCGGGCGTCTATCTGATGCGGGGTGCTGGTCAAGAGGTCATTTACGTGGGGAAAGCTGTGAACCTGCGGAATCGGGTTCGCTCCTATTTTCAACAATCACGGGGCCATTCTGCCAAAGTACAGGCCATGGTCGACAGGGTCGCGGATTTTGAATATATCGTAACGGACTCCGAGGTTGAGGCGCTAATTTTGGAGAACACCTTGATCAAGGAACATGAACCGTGGTACAACGTTCGTCTTAAGGATGACAAGACCTATCCCTTCATTAAGGTGACCGTTCAAGAAGCGTTCCCGCGCATCATGATTGTGCGCAAACGGCTTCGTGATGGAGCTCGTTATTTTGGGCCCTACACAAGCGCCATGGCGGTGCGGGAAACAGTCAAGTTCTTGAGGAAGATTTTTCCAGTGCGAACGTGTCGCAAAGAAATCGTCCCAGGCCAGCAGGATCGGCCCTGTCTGAACTATCACATTGGACGGTGCCTGGGGCCTTGTGCCAGTTTGGTGGATCAGACGACCTATGGCGAGATGATCGCAGAGGTGTGTTTGGCCTTGGAGGGACGACACGAGGAGATCATTCCTGACCTGCATGAAAAAATGAATACTGCTGCGG
Organism: Limnochordia bacterium; assembly: GCA_007132255.1. Lineage (GTDB taxonomy): Bacteria > Bacillota > Limnochordia > Darwinibacteriales > B1SED10-159 > SLOZ01. The sequence continues at coordinate 10,290 of SLOZ01000023.1, forward strand.
AAGCGTTAGACTATGAGCGAGCTGCTCGCTTCAGGGATCAACTGCAGGCACTCCAGAGTATTATTGCGCGGCAGAAGGTGGTGGCCCAGCATCACGATGACCAAGATGTACTGGGCTACACCCGGGCGGGTGATCTAGCTGTTGTGCAGGTCTTTTTTGTCCGCAGTGGTAAGTTGATCGGGCGCGATCACTTTCTACTGCACTGCAGCACTGACGAAAACGGCGAAGAAATTCTGGCGGCGTTTCTTAAGCAGTTTTACAGTGAAAGTGCAGTGATTCCCCGGGAAATACTGCTGCCACAACCATTGGCAGAGGCCAATGTTCTGGAACAGTGGCTAGGTCAGCTGCGGAGTGGACGCGTCTACCTTCGTCATCCGCAGCGCGGCGAGAAGCGGCGGTTGGTGGAGATGGTTACGGAAAATGCTTCGCTGGTTCTCAAGGAGGTTCGTTCTCGGGACGAACGCAAGGAACGCGAGATTGCCATGGGACTAGAAGAACTGCAGGAGGCCCTGCAGTTGCCCAATTCCATTCGCCGAATGGAAGCATATGATATTTCGAACACACAAGGCAACCAAATTGTCGCGTCCATGGTTGTGCTGGTGGACGGAAAACCGGCGAATGATGAATACCGAAGGTTTAAGATCCGGACGGTGGAAGAGGGGCCCAATGATTATGAAGCCATGAAGGAAGTGATTCACCGCCGTTTCCTGCGGGGGCTCAAAGAGCAAAGTGGTGAAGAACACAGCAGTAAGTTCAGCGACTTTCCCGACCTGGTATTAATTGATGGCGGCAAAGGCCAGCTGAATGCCGCGTTGGCAAGCCGCAATGCCCTGGGTATCGCCATCCCCTTTATTGGCTTGGCCAAGCGCTATGAGGAGATCTACATGGAAGGGTATTCCGAACCATTGATTCTTCCAAGGGAGTCGCAGGGCCTGTACATGGTCCAACGAATTCGTGACGAAGCCCATCGTTTCGCTATTACGTATCATCGACAGCTGCGGGGCAAGGCTAGTCGGGTTTCTGTGTTGGATGGGATTCCCGGAGTGGGGCCGAAGCGCAAAAAGACGTTAATGAAACATTTTGGTACGGTCAAGGCCATCCGAGCGGCTGCTGTGGAGACGCTGATGGCAGCGGATGGCATATCCCGTGCCGTGGCAGAAGAAATCTATCAGCATTTAAGAAAGGACTGACCCGAAGGTCAGTCCTTTGCTCTAGGCAGACAGGATTAGAAGGAAATGCTTGCTCCCAGGGTTAACCCTGAGAAGGCTGTGGACGTTTGCGGCAGCGTTATCCTTGTCTCATCGGTCCGTTGGAAGTCGAAGTTGTCGATGGTCGAACGCTGGCTTGTGTAGCCGACATGAACGGAAATATCGTCCTGGAAATTGTAGTTCACTGCCAGTTGATACGCGAAGGAGGAACCCCTTATGTTCTTGAGTGCTCGATTGCCCTCTTGATACTCCCAAGAGTACCACGGCGTCCCATGAACACTGGCACTGGCGGACATCTGGTCCATGATGGCAAAAGCTGCATGGCCATGCAATCCAAAACCACGGCCAGTGAAATGCCGCAGCGCCCCGGTTGTGAACTCGGGATGCCGTAAAGAAATACGGGACATTTCATAGCTAAGCCCGCCATAAATGCGGAATCCATCATCTTCCATCACCAAATAACCCAGACCGCCGTGAACTCGCCAAGGCGCTGCGGTATGAGTTCCCGTGAGTTCCTCGCCACCCATTGACAGATTGCGCGAAAAACCACCAACCCAACTGCCTTCCACTCGAAGA
>SLOZ01000298.1 GCA_007132255.1 Limnochordia bacterium
AAAAGGTTTTTAGATGCATTCCGGTATGCGAGGCAGCAACAGCAAAATTTGGCGGATGCCGTTATAGAAAGCCTCAATATCTGCATACTCTTCTAAGCTGTGAACTTTGTCGCCGGTGGTCCCGCCCACAGCCAGGGAAGGAATGCCTGCAGCATTACCAGGGTTAGCGTCGGTGGCCGCAAAGCCGATCTCGGTGATGGGCTGGCCGATGGACTGCAGAACTTCCCGGGTGGCAGCCACGAGCGGATGTTTGGGTCCGTCAGGAAGCGAACCGGCTGGAAGACTATTGGTGGTTTCGATCTCGAGGCTCAAACCAGCTTCTTGGGCAGCCGTGTGCGCCAGTTCCAAGATCTGCTGGGTAATATCCTCCAGGGCTTCTTGAGACTCCGACCGCAGATCCACGCGGATCTGTGCTTCCTGGGCGATGGCATTGGTCACCGTTCCACCTTGGAAGGAGCCAACGTTTACGGTGGTTTTTGGGTCGCTGGGGACTGGCAGCGATGTTATGCTGCAGACCAATTGGGACATTCCGTGGACAGCACTGGGTCGTCCATAGTACTGCCAGGCATGTCCACCGGGACCTTTCATGGCGAAGCGTATCCAATTGACCCCAGGACCGCCATAGAGGATGCTTCCCAGAGGTCCATCCACAGCTAAGAGGCAGTGGATGGGCCGTTCATTGTGCTGCAAAAAGTGCTGCATACCCTTGAGGCCCACTTCTTCCTGGACTGTGGCGACAAAGGTTAGGTTCACTGGCATCGCCAACTGCAGATCCGTAATGGCCTGCACCACCGCCAAGACTGCCGCAACGCCAGCCGTATTGTCGCGCACGCCTGGGGCGTAGACGCGATCATCCCGGATAATGGGTGGCTTCATCTGGCCGGCGTTGAAGACCGTGTCCATGTGCGGCGCTACCACGACATGTGGGGCGCCTTCCGGTCCGCGAAGGCTCCCGATGACATTCCCCAGTTCATCGATGCGAATATCCTCCAGGTTGGCCTCTTCGAAACACTTCTTGACTAACTCGGCGCGAGCTTCTTCGCGGCCAGAAGGAGCTGGCGTGTTAACGAGATCCATCCACTGTTGAAAGAGGCGTTCTTTGTGAACGTCTAAGTATTCATTCAACCTGTTCAGCAAGGAAATCACTCCTATCTGTTAACGATTGAGTCATTCGGTTTCGAACACCGCCGTCCGCACCACCAAATTGCGGCCGTAGGGATACGGTGTGGCCTCAAAAGCGAAGACATTTTGGCTGCGATCCTGGACAAAGTGCAGTTGCTCTTGGTTGTCCAGCCAGCGAACGGCCGTGATCTTAGGTAGCTCACCGTCCACGGTAATCCAGCCTGCTCCGGAATCACCCTGCAGCAGGTGGCTATTGCCTTGGATGGGAACGTTGTGGACAAAGCAGTGATACCCTCTGCCCACCTTAAGCACGAAGTGGCTGCCATGGCAGTTAAGTTCGGTAGGCTCGCCTTCGTAAATGCCCTGCCCACAGGTCTCGATCCAGCGGCCAATGGTCTGCAGAACCGCTGCTTCGTATGCTGGGATCCCACCCTCGGCGGTAGGCCCGATATTCAGCAGCAGATTGGCTCCATAACGGCGGCAGGCTGCCAATGACTCGATAAGCTGTGCCGGACTTTTGTGGGTAAGGTCCAGGGAAGCCGTTCCCCAGTGGCTGTTGATAGTCTCGCACATCTCACAGGCTTGGTATTTCGGGGCATTGGTTCGGTCAATGGGGCTGGGGTGTCCCTGTTCGAAGGTCAGTACATCGATGTGCGTGTTACCAGTGGCGCCACGAGCGCTGATGCCCGTGTTGTTGACAATGATGCATTCCGGATGATACGTTCGAATCAGTTCGTAAAGCTCGTCTTCCTGCCAATCCCGTTCAGGACGGGACCAGTTGCCGTCGAACCAAAAGCCAGCCACTTTGCCATAATGTTTGCAGAGAACTTCCACGGAGTCCCGCAGATACTGCAGATAACCATCCCAGTCGGTGTCAAAGGTGTCTACCATCCAATCCAACGTTGTGTGGTAGAAGAACATGGGCATATCATGGGCGTGACAGGCAGCGGCGTATTCCTGGATCAGGTCACGGCCAGCGGCACTGTGTGGGGCATCGAACTCGCTTAGTCCCCTTGTATCATACAGCGAAAACCCGTCATGATGTCTCGTTGTCAAGCAGATATAGCGGATGCCGCTGGCCTTGGCTAGGCGTACGATGGCATCGGCGTCAAACTTGCTGGCCGTGAATGTATCGGCTAGCTTGCGGTATTGGCTCCGGGGGAGTTGGTGGTGGTGCATTACCCACTCGCCAGAACCCAGTTGGGAATAAAGACCCCAATGAAGAAACAGCCCCAAACCCAATGTTTCGTAGGTAGCAATATACTGCGGTTTTTGTGGAATTGTCATGGTTGAACCTCCCTGGTACGTCTACTGGCTCAAAATCGGTGTGATCTGAGCCGCTGTATCTATGTCATTGTCCATTCTCGGTCCAGATTCCTTCAGAGTTGAGTGGATGATTACCGAAAAATGGTCGCCGTAGGCAAAGGGTTCACGAAGCCTGTGGGGAACTATGTTCTCAAAAGGGGGAATGTTCGGTGGCTGGATGGACGACGTTGGCTGAGCTTGTTCAAGAAGAAGTGGTACAATGCGGTCAAGAAGGCTGTGATGTAACCGGGTTTGCCGAGCGCGTGCGAGCGGCGGGCACCGATGAGGAAACGCTGCTGGCGATCTATGAGGAGCTTCGTGCTCTGCCAGTGTTAGCTGAGTTTCCCTTCGAGGAACCCAATGATCTGGCAGCCATTCGGGCGCTGCGACCGAATGGTCCTCGGGAGCTGAACATGACACTGACCGGTGAAGCGCTGTATGATCGCTTCTACGGTGCCTGGTTGGGCCGCAGCATTGGTTGTGCTCTCGGTAAGCCCTTGGAGCAGCCGGCATTCATGGGCGGTTCACATGGTCGCCCTGGCTGGGAGAATGTTAAGCTCTGGTTCGAAGGCGCTGATGCTTGGCCCATCGAGGATTATACGCCGCAGTTTTCCCGGGCCAAAGCGGAATACGGTATTGATGTCAACACGCAGTGTATGAGTGTGAAGGAAAAACTAGCCTTCATGGAATCGGACGACGACATTCGC
>SLOZ01000253.1 GCA_007132255.1 Limnochordia bacterium
CGTACACCCCGCAGGTAACGACGTTACAGACAGACCTTATTCACAATGCTCATGGTCGTCGAACCCAATACAGTTTCATCCATGGACTACAGTCATCCTCTTGGAAGACGCAAGTCAGTATCCGTTTTTAAGTGAACTGTTGGTACGCTTCAACCTCAGTGCCGACCTGCAGCCAGCTGATCGCAACGTTTCTAGCAGGCCCGTTGCATAGACGGGTTCAAACGCCCAAAGTCGGCAGTTCACCTCGGAGAAACGGCGTTTCGTACTCGGTCGTAAACCACGCATTGCACTCTATGAAACAGGTCTGCTAGCAGGCCTGTTGCACAGACGTGTTTCAACGGGCAAAGTTGATAGTTCTACTCGGAGAAACGCCTGCTAAACGGCGTTTCGCACTCGGTCGCAAACCACGCATTGCACTCTATGAAACAGGTCCGCTAGCAACATGTTGATAAAGTGTCTTGGCGAGCTCATAACAAGAGACTCGAAATCGCTTTAGCAGCGATTTCACCGAGGTGTTCGGCATGAGTCTGCTCGGGATACCGGGAAAACCAACATGGGCCTAGCATGTCTAAATTTCCTGCTGAACAGCTTCCATCTCATCAAGCAGCTGCGCAAACACCTGCAGTCCTTGGTGGATAGGCTCAGGCGACCGCATGTCCACACCAGCCTTGGCTAAGACCTCAATCGGATAATCGGATCCACCACTGGCCAAAAACTCCAGATATCGCTGGACAGCCGGCTCGCCTTCCTTCAAAATCGCCTGCGAAAGAGCGACAGCGGCCGAAAATCCCGTAGCGTATTGATACACATAGAACGGTCGATAAAAATGGGGAATGCGGGACCACTCGGCAGAAATTTCATCGTCGTTGTGGACATCGGATCCATGGTACGTTCCATTCAATTCGCGATACATCCGCCCAAGGCCTTCTGCCGTCAACGACTGTCCTTCCTCGGCCTTGCGGTGCACATCCCGTTCGAACTCCGCAAACATAGTTTGTCGAAATACTGTGCCGCGAAATTGATTTAAGTAGTGGTTCAACAGATACATTCGCTGTTCCGGATCCGTAGTGGTCTTGAGCATGTGGTTCATAACTAAACATTCATTAACGGTTGAGGCCACTTCCGCAACGAAAATCGAATAGCCGGCATTGATGTACCGCTGGTGTTTCTGGGAGTAAAAAGAGTGCATGGCATGGCCCATTTCGTGGGCCAAGGTGAACATGTTATCTACGTTATCTTGGTAATTCATCAGGACGAAGGGGTGAACGCCATATGCTCCCCATGAATAGGCGCCGCTGGTTTTTCCCTTGTTCTCAAACCAATCGATCCAACCGCCTTTCATCCCAGCTGACAAATCCTCTAGATAAGCCGGACCAAGAGCGCCAAGACCATCGCGAACCATCTCTACCGCCTGTTGATGCGGTATCTTCATCTCAACATCTGCAACCATGGGCACATGCAGATCCCACATATGCAGAGAATCCAACTGCAGCAGCTGCCGCCGCAGCCTGGTATAGCGATAAAAACTGGGCAGATGCGCATGGACAGTATCAATGAGGTTGTCGTAGACCGTTTCCGGTATATGGTTAGCGTCCAACGACATGGCTCGAGACGATGGGTAACTGCGAGCCTTAGCGAAAAACACGGACTGCTTAACCACTGCCGAGTAGGTGGCCGCCAGCGTATTCTTCCACTGGGCAAATGTGCCGTGCATCGCTTTGAAGGCTTCTTCACGAACCGAACGCTGAGGGTTTTCTAAGAACTGGACATACCGACCGTGGGTCAACTGCACCGCTTGACCATGTTCGTTGGTGACATCGGGGAACGTTAAATCGGCATCATTGAACATCCCAAAGACATGGGCCGGAGCCTGAGCCATTTCGGCAGCGCCCGCCAACAGTTCCTCTTGTTCTGCGGGTAGCGTATGCGGCTTCTGGCGCATAATATCTTCGAGATAATGGCGAAACCCTTCCAGCTCGGGTTCCTCCTGCAGCCACTGGCTGACGGTCTCCTCAGACTGCATCAAGATCTCCGGCTGGACAAACGCCGTAGTCTGCTCCAATTGCACATAGGTGCGCATGGCACGATCCGAGAAGTCTTGGTAGGTATCGTTGGTGTTGTCCTCATCCTTGCGCATCTGGGCATAAGCGAACAAGCGCTCCATTGCCATTCCTAAGCGTTCCAACTCCAAGAGGCACCGCAGCACGGTGGCTGCATCCTGTAAGCGGCCTCGATACGATGAGATCGTCTCCAGGCCTTTTTGCAGATGGCTCAGATCTCGTTCCCACGCAGCATCGTCTGGATAAATGTCCTCCAGCCGCCAAGTGTACTGTGGATTGACTTCACTGCGCAGAGGCAATCTTTCTGTCGTCATGCGATCACTCCGTTTCCGTGTCATATGGGCTCCCGTGGTGGCTCATTGTATGAAAGATTCGCTGCCATCCAAAAGCTTCCTTCTACGAATGAACGAAACTCACACTTTCTGAACAGGAAACTGTCGGTTTTTCGTGGAATACCTACTGCATGCACATCGGGTGGCTCGAACCTATAGGGTGACCCGGCACTGCAGACTGGCTCTTCGCCGTAGAAGGAGTGTACACTCGTGAGTGAAACAGCAATTTTTGCTTTAGATATTGGGACGCGCAAAGTGGCTGGACTGCTTCTTCACCACACCAGCACCGGATACACATTGGAACACGCCAGCTTACATGAGCAGCTTCCCGGTGCCATGCAGGACGGACAAATTCATGACATTCAACGCACAGCACAGATCATCTCTGCCGTGAGGGAAGAATTAGAAGCAGCCAGTGGATTACAGCTTTCAGAGGCCGCTGTGGCAGCGGCTGGTCGATCTCTGCTGACCCGGGAAGCCACTGCTGAACTGACCGTACCGATCCATCACCGCCTTAACCGCGAGGACGTCAAGCGCTTGGAGTTGGCCGCTGTTTCGCAGGCGTTGAACTCCCTGGAGCAATCTGCCTCCCAAGGCGTCAGCGATACCTACCTGTGTGTAGGCTACAGCACGACTCAATACTATTTGGACGACTCCCCGATCACCTCTCTGGTGGGCCACCAAGCTGCGCGAGCTGGCGTCCAGATCATCGCTACGTTCCTTCCCAGCATTGTCGTGAACTCCCTGTCGGCAGCCCTTCAAGAAAGTGGACTTTCCATGGAATCTCTGACCCTGGAACCTATCGCTGCGATGCATCTTGTCGTGCCTGCTACCATGCGCATGCTCAACATTGCGCTGGTCGACATTGGTGCCGGTACATCAGATATCGCCATTGCCGACCAAGGAACGATCAAAGCCTATGGCATGGTTCCTGCTGCTGGTGATGAAATCACCCAAGCACTGGCAGCACACTATCTTTTGGACTTCATGGTGGCGGAACACCTAAAACGCTCGCTTGTTCAGCAAGAGCCTCTTCACTGCAGCGATGTCTTGGGCAACCCACTGCAGCTGTCGTCGGAGGAGGTTCTTCATGTGTTGGAGCCAGCCATCGACGATTTAGTGGAACAGATCGCAGCCGAGATCGTCAGACTTAACGAAACTCCACCCAAAGGTGTTGTGATCATCGGGGGCGGTGGTCTCACCCCAGGCTTCGCTGACAAGTTAGCTGCACGATTGGGCCTTCCGGACCACCTGGTGCGTCTGCGCACGCGCGAGAACCTAAACACCATCCATGGTTGTCCGGATTTCGCAGGTCCGCAGGTAATCACACCGATTGCCATTGGAGCCGCGCATCTTGAACACCTGGCCATGGATCTGCAGAAGGTCACGGTCAATGGAACTCCATACCAGTTCCTGAGGCGCCAGCATTCAACAGTGGGTGATGCCATTTTGCATGCCGGCCTAAGCAAACGCGATCTCTACGGACGCCCGGGAGAAGCGATTACTGTGACCTTAAACGACGAACGCGTAACCATTCCTGGCACCATGGGCGGCATGGCGACAATTCGCATGAATGGCCAGAACGCTGGACTGCGGACACCGTTGGTAGATAACGCCACCTTAGAGATCGACGAACCCTCACCCGGTGCTGAAGCGCGGGCACAGCTGGGTGATCTTGTAGATATGAAGCAGGAACCGTTGTTTGTGCGCGTCAACGATCAACGCTATTCCGTAACCGCCGAGGTTGCTGTCAACGGGCATCGCCAGGGGGCCGATTATGTCCTCCAAGACGGCGACAGCATCGTGGTCCATGAGTGCCGCACCATAGCACAGGCGCTAGAACATCTTCACATGATGCTTCCGCAATCCATTACGGTAACGGTCAATGGGACATCCACTACGGTCGCCTGTCACCGGAAAATCGAAATGGATGGCCGCGAGCTCTCCCTTGCCAGTCCGATCTATCAAGGGCAGGAGCCCTGTGTTACAATCCGTCGCCCCACTGTGGCAGAGCTTTTACGGAACAAGAAATCGGGAAACGCCTTAAGCATCTCCGTTACGGTCGATGGTGAGCCCACAGTGCTCACGATGGAAGAAGCCGCTATGGCCGTTAACGGCAGGGCCGCCAACATGGAACAGCCGTTATACTCCGGCGATCGTGTGGAACTTCCCGAGCAGACCGCGCATATCAACGGATTCATTCTCAGCGATATCTTCCGACACATGGCACAGGAAAACCTGCCCAAAGGGCAGGTGGACCTCTACGTCAACGGGGAAAAGAGTGGTTTCACTCGCCCCTTGAAAACAGGCGATGCCATTGAGATCGTCCAGCGCTAATAACCACGTCTCCAAGAAAAGCGGCTCCCCGGCAATTGCCGGGGAGCCGCTGACGCTAATCGTCGGACGTTGGACCAATGTGTAAATTCGATTTATATGTCCAACCCGATGGTTCTCTAGTTAGCGTTACGAGACCTAACCCAGTCAGAATGCTCCGCTCCACGGCATAACAGCCGTTCGAAGCATCTGCCTGTACAACCGACGGCGCTCTGTGATGGATGCGAGCCATTTCGCGCAGCAGATCATCATCCAAAAGTCCTAATAATATCCGTTGGTCCTTCGGAACAACCTGACGCAGCACTGGCGGCACCATAGTTGACGCAGCTCCCACTTCCAAACTGGCCACAAAGCGCTGAAAGGCCGTAATGGACATTCCAACGCCAGCAGCGGCATCTCGACACTCCAGTTGATCAGCAAAGTAATCCCCACAAATCCAGAGTGTGTTGGCCAACGTACGGGGTCTGTCTTGAATCGGATGTTGTTCATTTTTCAACGAGATCAATTATGTCTTCTCCTTATCACTCCTCGTCCAACACTAGTACCTTCTAGGTAGTCCTACTACTTTCCTCCTATTTTTTCGATGAAAACAAAAAAACAACAATCGGGAAAACGACGCCCTTAGAGCCTCCGGACGCTGAATAGACCGTTGGCGCCGTGGCAAGGCGAGGGTTAGTGTTAGCGCCATCTATAGGGATGAATACCTATGGTCACCCATCACCAAACCCAACGAACGCTTTAACAACCGGTAGCGATGCGTAAACGTTGCGGCGGGAACACCATACTTCTCTTCCAAGTGGTGTTTTTTAGGCTGGTCGGCGTCGATTTGACGAACAGCCAGTTCCACAGCGGCTGCCCAAACCTCAGCTTTTCGAAACCGCGGTTCCTCCTGAACCGTAAAATCATGCCACAGCCGCAGAGCACTTTCCACTTGGCTGCGGCGGTATGATGCCATGTTTTGCAGCAGGAGCTTGGCCACCTGCCGATCCTGCTGGCGCGGCCAAGCGAACGCCTCACTGTCCAGATGCTTCTCGTGCCCTTCGGGCCAATGCTCATTTTCTTCAACGAGATCGGCATTTCCATCCAGAGTATAACTAAGGACCAGCTTGGCGGCGGTCAAGTCTGTCCCAGGGGGTGCTGCTACCAAAAGTTCCTCTTCATCTAGTACAACCAGCAAATCGCTATCAAGTGCCCAGCGAAAGCTGATGGGTCCAAAGAGGGGTACTACAGTGCATTCTTGGGGTACGATGCCATCGGTCCGGCGTAGATGCCGAAGAGTCCCCCTGTAATCGTACACCTGGAACAGCAGTGTATTCAGGGTCCAAGCTTCACCCACCAAATCCCGCAGCCACTGTTCGAAACACCGGCCATAATCGCGCCGATATTCCTCCATCGTACCATCATAGGTGTACCAGAACGTCTCGACGCGCTTTTGGAGGAAGAGATAAAGTTCGTCGGGTATCATCATCAAGGACGGAGTTGGTAGATAGGTATCATCATCCTGCAACAGCCACCGTCCAAGAAAGATATCGCCCAACTCCAAGCTGTCTGCCCAAGGCGGCGCCAAAAAAGCCTGACCACTGAGTAATTCGACCAGCTCAACGCGTCCATCATCCCGTTGGATGTCGCGGATCTGCCCGATCCAGATGTGAGCATCGTGCCAAGCAGGAAGTTCCGCAATAGTCACCATGCTGCGCAAGGATGGCAGGATGCTTCCAAAGACACCCTCGGCATCCAAAGGACGAGAATCCCACAAGAACCATTCATAGAACTTAAACATTTCGTCCGAACTCGGAGGTTGTTCCATGCTATCTGCGCTGCCAAAGTACTCATCAAATGCATGGGCCATATGCTCTGCCCAGCGTTCCTTTGTCATTTGATCCAAGGCAATCTGCCAAAACTCATGATAGGATTCCCACATCCCTACCCCTACTTTCCAATAACCTTCACTGAATCTACCCCGCCAAACGGTTTACGGACCAACCGCTGTTGCCGAATTCAATCATGGTGCTGCTACAGCGGTCATGAAAAGGACAATACCCGGACCGCAAGACCTAAGAGCAGCCTTCACACCGGGTATCGCTTCCTCTGCAGTGGCTGTTGCCACGAGTGTTCCCATTATCCCTTTTTGGGCCAGCATCCAACTGCGGCCGCTCAGCAGCAATCCTCGGAAGCGACCAGTCGTGCCTATGAACTTGCGCCGATACGGCAGCGACTCGAAACTTCCCGCAGCTGGAATTTCCATACTTAATCAGACTCAAACTTCCGGACCAGAGGTCGCTTGTGGAGGAGTCTGCTTGCGGTTGGCCCACGTCAAAACATCAGTTCGTAGAGGTGCTCGCCATCAGGGCTGACAAAACGAACTCCGATCGGCACAGCATCAGCTCTCGTCAAAAGGTTCTTATCCACCGTAACTAGATCGCTGGGGTACGTGAACGCCTGTGTTACCATATCTTCGAGTCCTGGTTCGCGACTGACAACCGTGGCAATCAGCCACTCGGCCTGCAGTTCCAAGCGGCCGATGGCGATGGCATAACCACCCGTCGTCTGCTCACCCATATACACGCCCACCGCCGCGTGCGTGTCAAAATCAACGTCTTCCCAAAACACCTTTGCTTGGGCCGGAATCGGATCAACCTGCGATTGCCAAAGCTCGGGATACCAAGCAGCAAAATATCGAGCCGCTGCTGGTTCACAAAAGCCCCACTCCATCGCTGCCTCGTCTTCATAGAGGACAACAGCTGCGCCACCTCCAGCTGCCGTTGCCAGCGCAATAATCAGAAATATAAAGAACCGTTCCATAAAACCCCTCCTTGCCGGTTTGACCAACACTCCCGTCTCAGCCCAAGAATGCCCGTTCAAACCACCCGTTAGCAGGATGTTCTTTGACCAAAGAGGCAAAAAAACCTATGTGACCACGTCCCCGCAACAGGGCTGCCAACTGAATTATTCGCTCTCGGGAATGCGCAGCACCATACCCACCTGCAATACGGTGTTCTCATTGAGATTATTGAGTTCGAGAATCTCCCGAAACCGCGAACCATCTCCCAACTCTGAAGCGGAAATGGCCCAGAGATTATCACCAGGCTGGACAACGTACTCATTGCTCGCCAATACCTCTTGCTGTTCCGTCGCAGGCTCTTCGGCTACCGACTCTCCCTGGTTGCCAGCAGGCGTAGGCTGTGTTGGGGCCGGTTGGGGACTGGGCGTGACCGGTCGTGCCAGTTCTTCTGCTGGGGGCGGTGCCGGAGCTGTAGGCTGTGCCGTATTCGCTGAACGGCCATCGCCATTGTTTGAGCTCGAAGCATTCGGCAGCTGGAGATAATCCCATAGCATCAAGCCGCCATAGCCAACACCAGTCATAATGAACAGCAACACCAATACAGCCACAGCAAAACGCGGGTAATTGACCTTCCTTCGTCGGCTTCGGCGCCCAGAACCGCCACTGCGCTTCAACACCGCACGAGCCGGTGGCAGTTCCGCCAGATAATACCCAGAAAGCTGCTGAGGTTCACCATCCATGAACTGGTACAGCCCCCGTGCCATATTCTGCGGATCGACAACCAAAGCGATCTGCCAAGGTTCTGGGAAGAACTCCATATGCTGCTGACGATCGTTCTGCGACAAAAAGGTGCCAAAGCCTGGATGAGTATGAATCCAGCCAACGATCTGCAGTTCAGGATAGTGAGCTTCCTGCTTCATGTGCATCTCGGCCATTTCCGCCACACCTAAGGAAAGCCGCCGTAGGTGATAGCGCTGCGGGAATGGTATGAATCCGTTAATCAGGATCTCATCGTACTGGCTGCCCTCGGGCCGGCGCCGAATGCCCAACAGTACACCTCCGTACTCACGGTCTAGGTGTTCCTGGGCAAACTCGTCCAATTCGATATACAAGCCTTCGCGGAACAAGACCCTGGCGTGCGGTCCAGGACTACCCACGGCCGTTACATGTGATGGACGATATGTCTTCAAATCAGCCATCAGCAAGCCCCCCTTCCCTATAAATCCAAAGAATTGCCTTTATTCTTTGATTCTATGTTCACAGCTTTATTCCTCTACAAGCCTGCCGAAAATATCTCCGCTGCTGTGCCGCGATTACGTCGGTGCTCGAAATTGCTGCGATCGCCTGCATTAATTTATTGCAGCAACACACAACACGCAGCCACAAGAAACGGCGTACCAATATAGATATGCGAGTTGCCAACCGTCTATCTGTCTGCCCTAACACCATGGAGATCAAGGAGCAACCTGACCCTCGACGATGATTTGCGAAGAATTCGGCCATATTCCATGCAGGTTCAAGCTAGCATAGGGACAACCTGTCTTGACAAATGAAATTGCCTGTTGAGCGCTTTGGATGCAGTTTGACGTATATAGATCCACTTGATATACTTTAGCCGTGCCTGACCCTAATAGCATAAACCCCGGCAGGATGGGCTTCGCGGTCTGCAGTAGATGCTTACACTACAAATTTCTGCGAAACTCAGGCAGCAAATTGGCTTAAAAGTTCTTGCTCGGGTGATGGCAAAGTACGTCTCGGAAGTAGACGAGTAACGGACCTGCACATGCTGCATAAGGCAGTATGTGTCACTTACTGCACACTCTGGTCGAAATCGGTACTGCAAATCCTTAACAGCACAGCTTGGGTCGTAGGAAAGTGTTGATAATGTGATCATCGGACCGCAAAACAAGAGAAGAAAAATGCCTCTACCAGGGATTTCTCCGGCCACAACGACGGAAAATCTCAGTCGGAACAGAGAAAACCAACACCTTCCTAGCAGGTCATGCAGCCTGCGGTGCACGATCCCCATAGCCGTCGTTTTCTCAGGTTGTGGGTGGTTTAGAGAGAGTCATTTGGCGAGACTCGAACGCTCTGCCTCATATCCACAAGGTGAACGTGTTGTGGAACGGTAGGCGTTGGAGTTTCATGCCGAAAAACTACTATACGTTTCAGAAAGGATGATTTATTGTGAAGAAAATGTTGATTGTTATGTTGGCCTTGGCCGTAGTTTTGGGAGGTGCCGTTTCGGTATCGGCACAGTACATGCCAGAAGATAGTGTCAGTTTCGCCATGAGCGGAGCCTATCCTCCATTTAACTTTGTCAATGTCATGGGTGAACTGGAAGGCTTTGACGTGGACATTGCTCGCGAAATCGCCAGCCGAATGGGCTTAGAAGCAGAACTCGTAACTACAGCTTGGGACACAATTATCGGCGGCCTTCAAGCCAAACGCTACGATGGTATCTTGGGTAGTATGGCCATCACGGAAGCTCGTGTAGAACAAGTCAACTTCTCGGATCCATACTATGTATCGGGAGCTCAGCTCTTGGTCAACTCCGATTCGCATATCCAGTCTCCTGATGACCTAGAAGACGCTGTTTTGGCTGTCGTTGTCGGAACCACCTTTGAAGAAGAAGCCAACGCTTTGCCTGGTGTTACCGATGTCCGCCTCTACGAAGCTGAAGAGATGACCCTCCAGGATCTGCAGATAGGTCGTGTAGACGGTGTTATTACCGACCGCCTGATCGGTCTTTACATGACTGAAGAGATGGGCCTAGACTTCCGTTTAGCCGGTGACCTGCTGTACCAGGAAATCATCGCAGTCGCAGTTCACAAAGACCATCCTGAACTACTAGAAGCAATCAATACCGCGCTAGCTGAGATGAAAGAAGATGGAACGTATCTGGAAATCAGCGAAAAGTGGTTTGGGCAGGATATTTCTCAATAACTCTGAGGCCACAATCGCAGATGTAACGAAGTTTCTGGCCAAGGACCGCCGTGTGCGGTTCTTGGCACTTCTTCGGTATAAGTGATTGTTAGGCCTTGGTTCTCCCCTTCCACCCGGTGCCGCTGTGGCCGTTCCAGTCTGGCATTCCACAGGTCATCGTATCAGAGCTTTCCTAGGAGGAATCTATGGATATTCTCGAATTTGTTTCCACGTACTCGCCGTTGTTTATTCCCGCGGTTTCTATAACACTGCAGCTCACCGCACTTTCGATCCTGTTGGGTTTGGTTTTGGGTCTTATAACAGCATTCGCCAAGATATCTTCGGTTAAGCCGATCAATGTTCTGGCGGATGCCTATATCACAGTGATCCGCGGAACACCTTTGATTGTTCAGCTTTCATTCATCTACTTTGCTCTTCCTGGCATCGGCATTGACCTCAATGCCTTCACAGCAGCCACCGTTGGCTTAGGGGTTCATAATGGTGCGTATATCGCCGAGATCATCCGCGGCGGCATCCAGTCCATCAGTATCGGGCAGATGGAAGCAGCGCGCTCATTAGGAATGACATATGGCAGGGCCATGCGGCGCATTGTTCTGCCCCAGGCGTTCCGGCAGATCATCCCATCCTTGGGAAATCAGTTCATCATTGCCCTTAAGGATTCTTCCTTAGCGGGGCTGATCACAGTCAACGAAATTTACATGACGTCACGACGTTTGGGTGCGTCAACGTACCAACAGATGGAATTCTATATGTTGGCCGGAGCCTTCTATCTGGTCTTGGTGGGCATCTTCTCGATCCTCGTTGCCAAACTGGAAAAACGACTGCGGACGTCTAGCCGCCAATCCAGCGGTGTGCTGTAACGAAAGGAGCAAACCATGGCAGAACCCTTAGTACGCGTCAAGAACTTGAACAAGTGGTTTGGGGATCTCCACGTTCTCCAAGACATTACCATAGACATTGACTTATCGGAGGTTGTGGTATTTATCGGAGCCTCTGGTTCCGGAAAAAGCACACTTCTACGCTGTATCAATTTTCTCGAAGATGCCCAAAAGGGTGAGATCTGGTTTGAAGGCGAAAAAATCGACCCGAGCACAACCAATCTTAACCGGATTCGCCAGCGCATCGGGATGGTATTCCAGCTTTTCAACCTGTTCCCGCACATGACGGCAATTCAGAATGTCATGGAAGGACCGACACAGGTGACGGGAACCAAACATTCCGAAGCCACCAGGAGCGCCGTGAGTCTGCTGGAGAAGGTTGGCTTAGCTGACAAGCGGGACGAGTATCCTGAGATGCTTTCCGGAGGTCAACAACAGCGCGTCGCCATCGCCCGCGCTCTAGCCATGAATCCTCAGGTCATGCTTTTTGATGAACCCACATCGGCGCTGGATCCTGAACTGGTCGGCGAAGTACTGGCGGTCATGAAAGATTTGGCCAAAGAAGGCATGACCATGGCCGTGGTGACTCACGAAATGGGATTCGCCCGCGAAGTGGCTGACCGTGTTGTCTATATCGATGAAGGCAAGATCGTGGAGGTCGGAACACCAGAAGATATTTTTGACAATCCACAGGAGCC
>SLOZ01000501.1 GCA_007132255.1 Limnochordia bacterium
CGCCGTTCTTTGGCTGTGGTTATTTAACCCAGACTTCGGATTACTCAATTCGATTATGGACGGTCTTGGGATGCGCCGCTTTTTATTCATCTATGATGAAGCCCAAGTCATACCGTCGTTGGTTTTGATGAGTGTCTGGGGCATGGGCAATACTATGATCATCTTTTTAGCTGGGCTGCAGGGTGTTCCGCAGCACTATTACGAAGCTGCGGAAATTGATGGTGCCAACGCTCTGCAGAAGCTGCGTTATGTGACTCTGCCGATGGTTTCAGCGGTAATCTTCTTTAACCTGATCATGGGCATTATCGGTACATTCCAAGTCTTCGCCCAAGCCTATATTATGACCAACGGCGGGCCGAACAACGCCAGCTTGTTTCAGGTATATTACCTGTTCCAGAACGCGTTCCAATACGGCCGCATGGGTTATGCGGCAGCCATCGCCTGGATGTTGTTCTTGATCATCTTAGCCTTTACGCTCATCGTTTTTAGGAGTTCCCCAGCCTGGGTCCATTATGAAAGTGAAAGGAGGTAGACGCGACCATGGCAGAACCGAAAACGAAAAGCACCTGGCTCCAAACGGCTTCCCACAGCTATTCCGTTCAGCGACTAGTCATGCGCATCTTAACGTACACTGTTCTTTTGGTTGGAGCGGCGGTGTCGTTTTTTCCATTTGTCTGGCTCGTCCGCAGTTCCGTGATGGAAATGTGGCAAATCTTCATTACGCCGCCCGAATGGATCCCGAACCCATGGGCCTGGCACAATTATCCCATGGCCATGACAACCGTTCCCTTTGGCCGCTACTTCCTCAACACACTGCAGATCGTCCTGGGAGTCTCGGTGGGTACCATGCTCACGTCAACGCTTGCTGCATTCAGCTTTTCAAGGCTGCGCTGGAAATTCCGTGACTTGGTGTTTACCATTCTGCTTACGACCATGATGCTGCCCTACGCCGTAACGTTGATCCCGACATTCATCCTGTGGAGTCGTCTGGGACTGGTCAACACGTATGCCCCGCTCATCGCGCCAGCGTGGTTTGGTGTTCCGTTCTTTATCTTTCTGTGCCGTCAGTTTTTCATGGGCATCCCTTATGAGTTGGACGAGGCCGCCTATGTGGATGGTGCAACACCGTTCTTTGTTTATTGGCGGATCATCTTACCACTGGCCAAGCCCGCTCTGATTGTTGTAGGCATCTTTTCCTTCATGAATGTCTGGAACGATTTGTTGGGTCCGGTCATCTATCTGTCCAATCCCAACAAATTCACAGTGGCGCTGGGGCTTGCCCAATTTCAGGGTATGTACACAGCGCAGTGGCACCTCTTGATGGCTGCATCTACTGTTGTTTTGCTGCCCGTGATTGTTGTCTTCTTCATTGCTCAGAAGTATTTCATCCAAGGAATTGCCTTAACAGGACTCAAGGGCTGAGGCAGCGAAGTTGATGAGAGATATTTGTTATTCGCTCTCCAGATACGCCCGCCCAATTGGCAGCGATCAAGGAATGGCGGCTCCCGTCTACCGCTCCGACTTCTTTATACCTCAGTCTGCTGGCAGTCGAATGGGCCGTGAAAGGAGATTAAATGATGACAGCTAAACAACGAAGTCTGCAACCTAAATGGCTGACCCGTCTACCGCTGGGACAAGTCATGCCTTCCGGGTGGCTCAAAGAGCAGCTGCAGATCCAAGCTAACGGCCTTTCCGGCCATTTGGACGAAATCTGGGACGACGTCGGGCCTAACAGCCGTTGGTTCGGTGGCGATGTCGAAGGCTGGGAACGCGGCCCCTATTATGCCGATGGGCTCCTGCCCCTGGCCTACTTGCTGGATGATCAGGTTCTCAAGACAAAGGCACAGCGATGGGTGAATGCATTTGTTGATAGCCAAGAGGCCAACGGTTGGATCGGTCCTCGCCAAGGTGTGGACAGCCGCAATCCGGAATACGATCCCTGGCCCGTCTTTGTCGTGTTTAAAGCCCTGCAGCAAGTCCAGGAGGCCGCTGCAGACCCGCGGATCATACCGTGTATGCTCAGTTTCTGCCGTTACTTGTTGAAGGCCCTGCCCGAACGGCCTTTGAGCTCTTGGGCTCGTTTCCGCTGGGCTGATCTGCTGGTCACTGTACAGTGGTTGTATGAACATACGAATGAGGAATTCCTCTTAGAGCTGGCTGAACTGCTCGCCGAGCAGGGTTACGAGTGGCAGCACCATTTCTCCCGTTTCCGGTACAAAAAGAAGCAGGGGGTGCATATGGAGACCCATGTAGTGAATAACGCCATGGGCATTAAGACCCCGGCTCTGTGGTTCCGCCACTCGCAAAACCTCGAGGACAAGCAGGCCTTGTACGCAGCGCTGAGCAATCTCGATGCCTTTCACGGTCAAGTTACCGGCGTCTTCACTGGCGATGAACATCTGTCGGGTAAGAACCCGTCGCAGGGCACCGAACTGTGTGCCGTGGTGGAATACATGTACTCTTTGGAATGTGTTCTCGAGGTCTTAGGTGATCCAGCCCATGCTGATCGACTGGAGCGGATTACCTTCAACGCTCTGCCCGCGACGTTTAGTCCGGATATGTGGACACACCAATACGACCAACAGGCCAATCAGGTGCTGTGCTCGGTGGGAGAAAAGCAGTGGAGCAATGAGCCCGATGCCAATATCTTTGGTTTGGAGCCAAACTTTGGCTGCTGCACAGCCAATATGCACCAAGGGTGGCCGAAGTTCGTCAGCAGTCTCTGGATGCGTCGTGGCACCGGACTGGCCGCTGTGGCCTACGGACCCTGCAGGGTCAACACAAGCCTCGCTGATGGAACCCGAGTCGGTATCGACGAGGCAACAGACTATCCCTTCGGGGACACCATCCGTCTGACGCTGGACCTTGACGAGCCAGTTTCATTCCCTCTCTACTTGCGAATTCCGGGCTGGGCTGTGGAAGCAACGGTGATAACCGGAGCTGGCTCCGATAAGGCGCCAGTGGGTGAGTTTTTTGAGCTGCACCACGTTTGGCAGCCCGGTGACCAGATCACTGTGCGGCTGAAGCGCCAAGTGGTTCACGAGCGTCGTCACCATGGTTCTGCAGCGCTGAGTTATGGACCACTCGTGTTTTCTTTGAAGCTGCAAGAAGAATGGCAG
>SLOZ01000291.1 GCA_007132255.1 Limnochordia bacterium
ATGCTATCCTGGCTTATATGGCTTCCCCTATGGGTTGGTGGCAACGATGCATCGGGGCCATTGATACTATTCCTGCTTGTAGTCCTGCTAGGAAAAGTCAAGCGAAATCGGCAACTTTTTTCGATTTGATGAATCCGTAAAATTGGGTAACTTTAATAAGCTCTCGGAAAACACGAACAATCGAAGATCCGTGCTTGGCGCGCATTTCGGTGGTTGAACGCCACTGTATCGCTCCAGAAAGAGGTAAACGGTAAGGGGCACGATTAGGAAAGCTAGAGGCTGCGAAGCCTGGAACTGGTTACCCGCGGGGCAGGAGTGACCGCTTTTGGCCGAAGCAAGAAGGCCGATGGTGAGTCGCTGTTTATTCCACGGTTCACTGGACGACGAGCCTCTGTCGGCATGGTTTCAGGCATCAACGGCATCACCTAGAACGGTGCTGCCTGGCGGCCAAGCCTACCATGCCGACCACTCAGTATCCAGTGACTTTCGCGGCATAAATCGCTCGACTGAGCCCGTGTGCGTCTGACCCACCTGCAGAGACCACTTCGTGTAGTAGAGCGGCATGCCGGGTCAACAGAGTGCGCCTCGTTCACCGATAGGGTGGTCTGAACCGACCGGAGTACACAACCTCGTCTACAAAGAGCATTCACTAAACCATGGTTTTCGTGTTCAGGACGCAGCGTTCAGTCCTTTCATGTTGAGGTATTGACGACAATGGTCTTCGGGAGTCCGTGGTACAAAGGGCGTCTGGTCCCGAAGGACGGCAAAGATCATGTTGAGTAGCTTGTGCATGACAGCACCTAAGGCAACCTTTTTCTTCTTGCTAAGACACTTTGTCACGTAATAGTCATGGATCACTGGATGGATAGGAACACGACCATCGTTTGCGCGTTTGCTGTTGACAGAGCTCAGCGCGAGTGCGTAGAGTGCACGTCGTCCGTAACGAGATCCTCGCTTCGACATGGAAGTGTTAGTCGCTGTGAACTTTCCGGACTGTTTGACGGTCGGATCGATTCCAAAAAAGGCGACCAATTGCTTCGGCTTCTTGAACGCACCGAAATCAGCGATCTCCACATAAATGGTCACGGCGGTCAAAAACCCCATAGCTGGTAGGCTCTTCAGCAGATAGATGTTACTCCGATGCAGCTCACTCAAGGTGGAATCAACGGTTGCTTGAATGGCCGCTAACGAAGTCTTGATTTGCTCAGAGAATAACTGGATCTGTTGTAACAGCAGCGGAATGGAGATATCAAACAAACCGGTAAGACCACCATACTCATCGACGCTGTCCAGCAGTTTCCCAAGAAGCTCCGCTTTTCGCAGACCCCAAGCATAGCCTTTTCGACCTTGCTTAGCCAAGAACGTCGCCAGTTGCTCAGCTGAGGCCTCCCGCATCGCAGAGATGGTTGGAAACTCAGATAACAGAGCCAATGAGGCCACGGAGGTAACGTTGGCAAACACGGTGTGATAACCTGGTAGTGCCTGCCGAAGCGCGGCGCTCAGACGCAGCTTCGCCTGACTACGGTCATCGATAAGATGAACATGCTGCCGACATTGACTGCGAAGCAACAGAATTTCCATGGTCAGGGGAACTGACTTCTTGATCTCATCATCGCGCCCCAATTCCGCGATTTTCAAAGCATCCCGCTTGTCCGTTTTGACTTTCCTAATGTCCACATTTTTGCTAGAATGGGTAATGAGTGGATTGAGGATGAGGACTTCAAAGCCCTTATCCGCTAGGAAGCAGGAAAGCGGCATGTGGTAGATGCCAGTGGACTCCATGATGACCTTAGCGGGCGTGGAGAACAGCTTTTCTGCTTCCTTTATTTTGCCCGCTAAACGACCTAGAGACTCCGCATCATGTGTAAACTTGAAACCGCTATCGTACTTGGCTCCAGTTGGATCCAATATGACTGCATACGAAAAATCCGCGGCGACATCGATACCAACGACTACGTGATTTGAGGATTCCTGCAACTTCAACACAACCTTTCGTGAAAGTGATAGAACTCCATCGCTTCCGTGGATGCCAAGCAACCTTGCAGGTGACACGGGTAACTCCTACAAGCAGTAAGAGACCCAACCAGCCAACGCACAGAATCATCCGGACGGAGTGACAGACTTTTTTCACGGGTATCAGCTCATGACGCATCATGAGATCCCAGGAGGTGACCGTCGATCTTCTATCGGGACCATTATACCGTACGTTGAGCCGGTTGCAGACCCATATTCGATAATTCAACGGATCGACACTATACGAACAATACGATGTAAAACCAATGATTACGTTCGTATTGATTAAGTGCCATCGAGTACTTGAACTATCTATCTTTACTATACAAGGAGGTGGTTTGAATTGAAGGCGATCCTGCTTGACAAGGCCAAAGTCATTCGCAGCAAAAATGCCGGTCCGTATGAACTGACATTCGACATGATGTTCGAGACCGCAAACGATATGTGGGACTTCTTTGATTCGTTGAATGAAGCGCGGGTTAGTCAGCAATTGGGGGTGGAGCCAGCGGCTATTCGTAACATCATCGCCTTTCCTCCGGCGATGGCCGTAAAAATAACGATTCTGCGTCCGCGACCTTCAGGCGATCCAGGTGAGACCGATGTTTACGGCGCTCAGCAACATGCACCTTGGCTGCATTACAGCTATGAAACGGAGGACAACGATGCTGCACATTGAGGATGTTGTGCTATCTTCTGGACGCACAGGGTTTTACTTTGACGATCAACAAGCCATTAAACGTGGAGACTGGGAAGAAGACGGGTTCACCTACCGAGGTCAGCCCATTACCGAGGGCTTTGAACGGATCCGTCAGGCTGGGGAGTCCGTTTCTGTCCAGCTGATCCTGGATGATGGCCAGATAGCTGTGGGAGATTGCGCAGCTGTTCAGTATTCTGGCTGCGGCGGACGTGATCCGCTGTTTCTGGCGCTGGACTATGTCCCGATCATTGAGAAGGTCCTGCGGAATCATTTTGTCGGCCGCCCTGTGGTCGGTTTTCGTGAACTCTGTCAGCAGCTGGATGCGGTAACCCAGCCTAATGGCAAGCCCCTGCATACGGCGGCTTTATATGGTATTAGCCAGGCTCTTTTGGACGCTGTAGCCAAAGCCAATCGCAGTTTGATGGCAGAAGTCGCAGCTCGGGAGTTTTCGGTTCCCGTGATCGCCGAGCCGATTCCGATTTTTACGCAATCTGGTGATGATCGCTACAGCAATGTAGACCGCATGATTCTCAAGCAGGCGGATGTGCTGCCCCATGGCTTATTCAACAACCTACGCAAGAAAGTGGGCACGCGCGGTGAGCTGCTTTTGCAGTATATTCAATGGCTGGTAAAACGGATCGAAACGTTAGGTGACCCAGGATACCTACCGGTCCTCCATATCGATGTCTACGGAACGCTCGGCGAAGGGTTTTCTACGACTCAGGATCTGGTAGCGTACCTGGAGCGGTTGGGAGAAGCAGCGGGACCCCATGTTTTGCGGGTGGAAGGGCCGGTTGACGCTGGCAGTAAGGAGCAGCAGATTGCGGCGCTGGCAGAGATTACGCAAGCCATTGACCAACGAGGGCGTCCGGTTGAGATCGTAGCCGATGAATGGTGCAATACGCTCTCCGATATCCGGGAGTTCGCACGGGCTGGTGCGGGTCACATGGTGCAGATTAAGACACCGGATCTGGGTGGGATACACAATTCTATGGAAGCTGTTCTGGTCTGTCAAGACCTTGGAGTTGGGGCCTATTTAGGCGGGACCTGCAATGAAACGGATCGCTCGGCCCAGGTATGTGTGCACGCGGCTATGGCAGTGCGACCAGAGCAGATGTTGGCAAAGCCCGGCATGGGGGTGGATGAAGGCTTTACCGTGGTGTATAATGAAATGCAGCGTACTATAGCATACCTTAAACGAAGGGAGAACCGCAGTGCGACGAATAACTACGGATGATATATGTACAACGGTTGAAGAGCTGTGCCTTAAGGCAAACACGGATCTGCCAGCAGATATCGTGGAAGCCATGGAAACTGCTTTTCAGCGGGAGACTTCACCCTTAGGTCGTCAGGTCTTGCAGCAGCTTCAAAGTAATGCTTGTACAGCCCGCAAGCAGAAGCTGGCGATGTGCCAGGATACGGGCATGGTCGTGGTGTTCCTTGACATCGGTCAAGATGTAGCTGTGACCGGAGGGATTTTAGAAGAAGCGGTTCAGGAGGGAGTTCGGCGTGCCTATGCCAAGGGGTATTATCGCACCAGTGTCGTACAGGATCCACTGCGGCGACAGAATACCCAGGACAACACACCGGCTGTGATCCATACGCGGATCGTTGCAGGACACGAGATTGCGATTCGGGTTGCGCCGAAGGGCTTTGGCAGCGAAAACATGTCACAGCTAGCCATGCTCAAACCTGCTCAGGGTCGACAGGGTGTTGTCGACTTTGTCGTCCGCGTCGTGTCTGAGGCGGGCGGGAATCCTTGCCCACCCATCATTGTGGGTGTCGGACTTGGGGGTACGTTTGAGAAGGCTGCTTTGCTGGCTAAGGAGAGTTTGCTTCGAAGCGTGGGTGAACCGAATTCGGACCCATATTTGGAGGAGTTAGAACAGGAATTGCTGAAGAAGATTAACCAGTTGGGTATCGGACCTCAGGGATTTGGTGGCACCGTAACGGCATTGGCTGTACATATCCTCAGCTATCCAACGCACATTGCAGGGCTGCCAGTGGCTGTGAATATCAACTGTCACGCCGCACGACACCAAGAAGCTGTTTTGTAGAGGGGGAGTGGCTTGTTTGTTAGTCTTGATCATTCAGTGTATTTTGCTCCGCGCGGACGTAAACGGCTGCTGCATCTAGGCCAGCTGCTTGCACAGCGCTATTTAAGTCCTGAGGATCGTCTCGTCGGGCTCATTGGCGATGCTGGAGCCGGGAAGTCCCTTTTGATTCGGGGAATGTTTCCCGGGCTAGTATTGACCAACGATGACGACGGCATCAATGTGCGTCCGCTGCCAGTCTTGCAGGATGCTGAAGCTGGTTTTTTTGGAACACACACCTATCACGTAGACGTTCGTTTCGAGACGGCATTCTGTCAAGTTTGGGAGATCGCTGATGCAGTTCGGCGAGCGGTGGCCGCTGGACACCGAGTCGTCGTGGAGCACTTCGATATCTTGTATCCGGCCTTGGAGTTTAACGCCGAGATTCTGATCGGCATTGGCGAACAAGTTGTGGTCACCCGTCCTAGTCTCTTTGGTCCGGTGCCGCAGTCCATCAAAGACCAGGTGTACCGCTCATTGGTGTATCGGAAGATGGCCCATACGGCTGAGGACTTGACATCGATCGCCTTAGAAACTGTGGGATTGGAGCCTCCGCAGTATCACTCGGACGTTAAAGGTGGTTTTGTTCTCGAGTTTCGTGAAAAACCTGCCATGGATCTAGATGACCTGGAAGCCAAAGTGCAGGCCATGATTGAAAAGGACATGGCAATTGGCTACCATGATGACCATCACATTACTATGGGTGGGCAGACACTGTTCTGCTCCGGACCGCGGCTCCATGTTGGATCAACGGGTGCTGTTGCGGGCTTTCGATTGGTGAAGGAGTTCCGTTATGCGCCGTTAACCCAGACGTATTTGTTAGTGGGACTGGTGGGACAGGCCAGTGATGTAGGGGAGGGAGACGCTGATGATTCGTATTCTAGTGGCTGATGATAATAAAGGCTTTTGCACCATGATTGAAACGTATGTCCAACGCGATGAGACATTGGAGTTCGTGGGGGTTGTTCATGATGGAACGCAGGTGTTAGAGGCCATTGCCGAGCATTCACCGGATGTCTTGTTGTTGGATCTGGTGATGCCGAATCGCGACGGCCTCGAGGTTTTGGAGGATTTGGCAGCTGCTGGAGGCCATCGGCCGAAAGTGATGATTATGTCAGCGTTCGGGCAGGATGAGTTGGTGGCCAGAGCCACGGAGCTGGGTGTTAACTATTACCTCATGAAACCTTTTTCGCTGTCTACCCTGATCAAACGGATTCACCAAGTTGCAGCATTGAACATGGCTGAGAATGGAACGAACGGGAAGCTTTACCAGCAATTTTACGAACGGATTTCCTTTTACTTTGGACGAATTGGTGTACCGCCTCATTATAAGGGCTATCGTTATCTTACCGAGGCTGTTTTGTTGGTCTGTACGGACAACAGTTGGTTGACGGGTGTGACCAAGCATCTCTATCCTGAGGTGGGACGGAGATTCTCAACCAGCGCCGGACAGGTGGAACGAGCAATCCGCCATGCGTTGGAAATGACCTGGGAGAAGGGGAACATAACCGAGATCGAACGTTTGTTCCACTATTCGGCAGAGATCGGTAAAGGCAAACCTACCAATTCGTCCTTTATTGCCAAAATGGCTGACATTGTGTACATGGATATTCAGGGTGCCTCTCACGCGGTTCCACGGCGGCGCTTAGGCCAGTAAGTGCTGAGAACGTGGCGACCCACTGCAGCGATGCCACCACAAACAACCTAAGCACTCATAATTTGTACAATGCCGTCGCTGTTCGGTGCGTGCATGAATGTGACTGCCGAAAACCCCTTCTTTGATCGTCTTACACCAATTTTGGCTGATGGGTATCGGCAGGATGGGCCCTGTGCTCGTTCTCGCTGGCACTATGGCCCGAGTTGGGATCCAAAGAAGGAGTTCGCCCGCATTTTGTAGAATAGGTTTTTAGTTGAAGTCAAATGGTTATGTGTCGGGGGTTGTTTTGATGAAAGTGTTGTTGATGCTTGGTGTGTTGCTATTCTTGAGTGCGTCAGGCCTAGCCGCAGAATACACATATGTGGTGCGGCCAGGGGACACCTTGTACGATATAGCGCGCACGCGTGATCTTTGTTGGGAATGGTTGGCTGAACAGAATGGTATTCCAAATCCGTCATTGCTTCGGATTGGGACCGTATTGCTGCTGCCTGGTTCGCCGGACTGGGACAAGGCTGGCGCCTACAGTGATTACACAGCCGATGAGGCATCGCTCTTGGCGAAGTTGATCCATGCTGAGGCTCGAGGCGAATCCTTAGAAGGGCAGATCGCAGTGGGAGCCGTGGTGATTAACCGCGTGAAGAGCGACGCGTTTCCGGATAGTATTCACAGCGTCATTCACCAGCCAGGGCAGTTCTCACCAGTGGCGCGCAATGCACTTCCCAGTAAACCTAGTTCTCAGAGTGTTGAGGCGGCTCGTCGTGCGCTAGTCGGAGAAGATCCGACCCATGGGGCGTTATTCTTCTATAACCCGCGACGGACGTCGAACCCAAGCTTTTGGGAATCGCGGCGAATCATTCGAAGGATTGGAAATCACAACTTCGCCATTTGAGAGGCGGAATGTGTGGTGTAGGTTTCGTTCTGTGGTGTATTCTTTGTGACTGCCACAATGACTAGGCTGGCAGTCTTTTTGTTCTGCAAATAATTGGCTATAGTGACTAAACATGACCGTGTTTGGATCCTGTTGGGAGGGCATCATGTACCAAAAAACCGTATTACCGAATGGTATCCGCGTTGTTACAGAACACCTGCCTTATGTGCGATCCGTTTCCTTAGGCATTTGGTTTGAAACGGGCAGTCGCGACGAGACGTTAGAGCAAAGAGGGTATTCACATCTGATTGAACATTTGGCATTTAAGGGAACGGGAAAGTACTCGGCCCGAGCAATTGCCGAAATCATGGATACCAGCGGCGGCCATCTCAACGCCTTCACGGGTAAAGAGCACACCTGTTATTACGCCCGGATCCTTGATGAACACTTTGACCAGGCGGCTGATATTCTCCGGGAAATGCTGTTGAATTCTCTTTATGATCCTGTGGAAATTGACAAGGAACGCGGTGTGATCCTGGAAGAGATTAAGATGTACGAAGACACACCGGACGAAATGGTTCATGATCTATTCTGTGAAGCGCTGTGGCCACAGCATGCCTTAGGACGTAACATTCTCGGAGACAGATCCAGTATAAAAAGAGCGGGGCGCGATAATTTGCGCTCGTTTGTTCAAACTTACTATACGGCTGACCGGTTAGTGGTGGCTGCCGCCGGCAATATTGACCACCAGCGCGTCGTTGATGAGGTTGCGGCTGCTTTTGACAGCCTAGCTCCCGTATCCCCGGATAATCGTGTGACACCAGCTGCACACGGTGCTGATACGCTGAAGAAGCAAAAGGATACGGAGCAAGTACATCTCTGCATCGGTGGACCTGGTTTGGCCCGCGACGATGAACGGAAGTATGCTCTGTATATTTTGGATACAATCACCGGTGGCGGCATGAGCTCGCGACTGTTCCAAGAACTGCGCGAAGAACGAGGGTTGGTGTATTCAACGTTCTCGTATCACTCGTCGTATGCAGACACAGGAAGCTTCACACTTTATGCTGGTTTCAGTCCGGAACACTACCAGCAGGTGATTGATGTTATTGAGACCCAACTCCTGTCGTTGACCCGTGAGCCTATTGGCGAAGACGAACTGCAGCGAGCCAAGAGTCAACTGAAAGGAAGTTTAATGTTATCGCTAGAGAGCACAACCAATCGTATGACTCGCTTGGCACGTGGTGAGATGAATTTCGGAAAGCTGTTTGGTCCGGATGAAATCGCGGCCGCTGTTGATGCGGTCACTGGCGAGGATCTCTACGCTTTGGCACAGGATCTGTTTCGAATGGATCGGTTTTCTATTGCTGCCATTGGACCCCTTAACGGAATCTGAGTTTGCTTGGCCGTGCTTGCTCGACCAACCAACCATCTTCACAGCCTTGTGGGAAGTTATTTGTTCGATGAATGTCGTGTTTGACTGCGAACGATCTGGTAACGAGTCTTTGAGTTGTTCGAAAGGCTCTTGGGTGTTCAGCGGTGTTGTGGTATACTTAGATTTAGATTCCGCGCACAGGGAGATGCCTGAGGAGGTATAGTCTTGCTGCGCGGTGTTTTTGTTTGTTTGTTTACGGTTGTGGTGTTTGGCTATAGTCCGGTGTGCGTTGCCTGGCAGATGGAGGTAGTCTACGATCGGCAAGATATGGTCAAACCCTGGCGGGTTTCCGGTGGGCTTCCCTTAGCGGTTCGTCTAACGGAGCACCACAAGCTCAAAGGCTATTTGGAGCACTCCAGTGATGGAGCAGATGCTGCTGTGGAGCTTCATTGGCAGTACGACAGTCCGGACACATCCCTGCAGCTGTTTTATGGAACTTCAGAAGTGACATCGTCCGATCCCCTGCGTGTTCTGCATCGTAGGCGGCATGGGCAAGACACGCTGTTGGGCCTCCGGGAAGGATCTAGACGCCGGGTGGCCATGGGCCGCCATCTCCTGGGAAGCGATTCCAGTCACTACAATGTTGTGTGGCTGGAGACTGCAGGTACGGGCCTGAGCAGCTCTATGTTGGCCTATGCTATGCCCTGGCAGTGGCGCAACGATGCCTATTCTTCAGCGGTCGGTATTCGCAGTCAGTTGTTTGGAGAGTATGCGGACGAAATTTCACAGCGCTCTTGGGGCCTTGTACATACTCTGCACCGGGCCGACTCAAAAGGCCGATTGGATCTGCAACAAGATTTCGGTGGGTTCATGGATTTGCAGTGGCAGCAAGGATCCTTCAGCTCCGAACTGGAGTTCATCTACATGCCTCCAGGTGCTTCGTCCCCCGTTGGTGCCTACAGTTCGATACCGACAGACCGTGTGGGCTGGCGAGGGACGTTCCAGCAGGAGTATGATCGCTGGTCGTTACAACTGGATGTCCAGGATCTTTTGCGGTTCGATGGTCAGCGCGAATATCTGCGGCGGTGGTGGAAAGTTGCTTGGGGACGCGATGTTCAGATTCAAATGGTGGTCCGCCGGTTGCCGCAGCCGAATTTGGTGGTTTCGCTGGTTGATGGACCTTCCTCGTGGTTGTGGAATCACAAGGACGGTAGGTTCTCATGGACGCGGCAATGGCCGCCTGGGCGAATACGTGTCGATGCCACTGTCGACGGCCGGCTTCGGCTGGAACTGCGGTGGGGCCAACAAGGTTCTCGTTGGCATACTGTGGTCAAACGGCATCTACTAACAGGGGCCTGGCATTGCTATGCGGCATGGAACAAAGACTTCGGATTATGGTCCTTGGGTGCGGCCTATGGTCAATATGATCGAGGACATTTGGGAACACAATGGAATGCGAATTCCCGCTTACGTTTCCAGATATCTCGAGCCTTATAACAGGTGAACCTGGTTGCTGGGTGCGTCGGATCATCGCTGCGGTCGAAGAATAGCGAGGACTCTGAGGCCGTCTTCGCAAGCTAGAATCTCATGGGGACCATGGTTTTAAGCAGGAGATCGCTGTAGCTTTCGAGAAAAAGTAACGTCAAATATGGATCTGGAGGGATCCCTGTGATTCGAGTACTAATATCCGGCATCGCCGGTAAGATGGGGCAGGAAGTTTGGCGAGCGGTGGAAGCCGCCGACGATCTCATGTGTGTCGGAGGAGTCGATCCTCTCGGATGTGCCGACGTTCAGCTGCCGATCTATGAAACGTTAGCCGATGCGTTAGAACACGAGACCGTTGATGTCGTTGTTGATTTTACGGCACCCAAAGTTGTCGAGGATACGATTCAGTACTGCCTCGATACGGATACGCCGATTGTTGTGGGTACGACGGGCTTGACCGATGAGGCCTTATGCCGGTTTTCGGACCAAGCGAAGAGCCAGGAGTGCGGCGTTGTTGTGGCGCCGAATTTCGCTATTGGCGCTGTATTGATGATGAAATTCGCTCAGGAGTCAGCCAAATTCTTCCCAGAGGCAGAGATCATCGAATATCACCATCAGAACAAGGCTGACGCACCTTCTGGAACTGCTCTCAAGACTGCAGCGATGATGTCGGAGACTAGGCTTGTGCCTCCCGATGGTGTCAACGTCGGGCGCGATGATCACGGCGATGCTCGGGGTTATGTCGTGCACGATATTCCTATCCATAGTGTACGATTACCCGGATATGTGGCGCACCAAGAGGTGCTCTTGAGCCTTCCTGGGCAGACGCTGACGATTCGTCATGATTCCACAGAACGGATCAGTTTTATGCCGGGAGTGTTACTGGCTGTGCGCAAGGCGCCTGTTCTGAAAGGACTCATCTATGGACTGGAACATTTGTTGTTCTGATTGGGAGGTGCGTAATGAGTAAACTCAATGTGGCTGTGCTCGGGGCAACGGGAGCAGTGGGACAGGAACTCTTGGCACTGTTGGACGAGCGGGACTTTCCATGGGCTAACCTGAAGTTGTTGGCATCGCCACGCAGTGCCGGACGCCGCGTGACTGTAAAACAGAAGGAATTTGTTTTGGAAGCGGTGTCAGAGAGTTCATTTGACAATATCGATGTTGCTTTTTTCTGTGCCGGTGGAGCCATAAGCGAACAGTGGGCGCCTACGGCTGTCCGAGCCGGTGCGCTTGTCATTGACAACACCAGTGCCTTTCGCATGCTTCCTGAAGTGCCGCTGGTGGTGCCGGAGGTCAATGGCCATCGTATTCCGCAGCAGGGTATCATTGCCAATCCTAACTGTTCCACGATCATCCTGGCTTTGGCGTTGAAACCATTAACGGAGGCCGCTCCTATTCGACGCATTGTGGTCTCCACCTACCAGGCCGTCTCCGGTGCGGGTGCCAAGGGCATGACTGAGCTTGAGGCTCAGGTCAAGGCCTTTTCCGAAGGGAAAACCATGGAAGCGTCTGTGCTTCCGGTAGCTTCCGCAGCCAAGCACTATCCCATCGCGTTCAATGCCATTCCGCAGATTGATGTGTTCGCCGAAGACGGCTATACGAAAGAAGAATGGAAGATGATTCAGGAAACACGGAAGATCTTTGAAATGCCGGAGTTGGCCGTAACGGCCACGACCGTGCGCCTTCCCATCTTTCGGTCTCACAGCGAATCTGTCAACATAGAGTTCACGGACAGTATCTCTGTCGATGATGTACGGAGGCGGCTCAGCGCTGCCAGCGGGGTCATCGTTTTGGACAATCCGGCTGAACAAGACTATCCGATGCCGCTG
>SLOZ01000036.1 GCA_007132255.1 Limnochordia bacterium
AATTCCGCGATTACGGGCCTCCGCCAAAGCCGGCAGAATTTTCTCCTCTTCCTCTCCTCGCCCGAAGAGACCTTCCTCACCAGCGTG
Source organism: Limnochordia bacterium (assembly GCA_007132255.1). GTDB lineage: Bacteria > Bacillota > Limnochordia > Darwinibacteriales > B1SED10-159 > SLOZ01. The sequence goes on from SLOZ01000036.1 coordinate 88, forward strand.
CGGGTTTATCGATGCCACTGCGATACGTGGCTCTTCGATGCCATAGGACTTCATCGCGGTATCACTCATTTGAATCACCGACAATACGCGTTCCCAAGTGATACCATCAATGGCATCCAGTAAACCTTTGTGAGTGCTGACATGAACGACCTTAAGCTTAGGCGACCACAACATCATCGCATAGTCTTTCGTGTTACTGAGATCGGCCAGTATTTCCGTGTGGCCCGGATGATTGCATCCGCCTGCTTTCAGCGCCGCCTTATTCAGGGGGCCTGTGCAGATCGCATCCACGCGACCATCCATAGCCAGTTCCACGGCCCGCTCGATATAGAGATATGCGGCTCGACCAGCCTCAGGATGCACTCTGCCCACTGGGATCTCGTGAGACAGAACCTTGAGATCAACACACGCGATCGTGTCTGTTTCCCAAGGTCGGCCAGGCATTTCATCATACCCCGCGACAGAACGGTCAGAACCGACAACCTCTACAGCTCGTTCCAGAATTTTTGCATCACCAATCACTATGGGCAGACAAATGTCAAACAAATACCGGTGTTCCCACATCCTTACGATGATCTCCGGTCCTATCCCGCACGCATCACCCATCGTAACAGCTATGATCGGCTTATCCATCACCATGTCTACTCCAGTCCCCTTTCGAGACACCGAACCGCCTTAACCAGTGCCCACTCCGAACCAAACCCGCCAGCCTTTGTTACAACAGGCTGCACAGCAGGATTTGCCGTGCAGAGAGGAATACCTTCTTCCACACAACCAATCACTGTCAATCCACGAATATCAAGTTCTTGACACACACACATGGCAGTCTCACCCCCGGTTAACACGAGCCCGTCGAAACCAAATACCTCGATGAGCTGTCGTGCCACCTTGGCCAGCGCTTCTGCCCCGTCCTTAGCGGTCAAACCGAATGCAGTTAAGGGTTCTTCATCCAACCTCAAAACGGCCAACCCATCCGACTCCGCCAGTCTGCTGACCCAATGGTCCAAAATAATCGAGGTGGGATCCAAAATATCTTTTGCACATAAATCTAGAACAACACAAGCCCGACTGTCAACCAAACGCTGAAACTGCTCCTTCGTCGTGACACTGCGACTACCAACCACCACAAGCGGGCGCTGGCTTATAACAGACAATACTGGTTCCGATGCGACTGAAACATCGCCATCGATGAAAGGAGCCAAAGCCGCTGCCAAACCTGCTGAGCCCACCCAGAGTATACGTCGGTTCGTCGCCAAAACTTGCTTCACCAACAGATCAAGATCCTCATTCGACTCACAATCGCATGTGAACACAGCAGTGCCGCTTCGGAGACCACTTCGCATCCGAGTCTCGATATTACCGTCCCGAATAGAGTCAAGCTCCCAATGCTCAACAGTTCCACTGATCTGGTCCTGAACGATTGCGGGCAGTGAAGAGCGAAGGTTGTTTTCGAGTCCTAACGACAGCGGATCCTTGGACAGAGCTTCCGTCGATCCACATTGGAGCAACGTTTCGTCAGCCTTCGACCGGTTGAACTCTGTGTTCTCCAATGGGACACCGTGGACCAAATGGACACCCTGCAGTGTCAACCGACCATTGGCGGGATAGGCTGGCAAAACAACTGCAGCCTCAAACAGGCCCGTAGACAGGATCCCTTCAATTTCCCCGCCGATGTTGCCACGCAGCGTTGAATCAATCTTCTTAATAACAAGCGGCGTTTCCGCCAGCGGCCAAGCCTCTGCCAATTTAGCAATATGGAGCCGGGCCCTCTCACTATGCCATTCTCGCGAATCCGTATTCACGACCACTACATCAGGCTCGGGGGTGCCTACCGGACCGGCAGTCAACATCACCTGAACGCTTCGCCCCAATGCTGCAAACTGCAGGCCCGAATCGGTAGCTCCCGTCAAATCATCTGCTATGATCAAGGCCAAAGTCAACGACCTACACCTGCCACTCGGGCAAGTGCCCATCATCGGTAAAGCTCATCTCTGCCAGCTCACCAACGATCTCAATCTTGGACATCGCCGCTAACTCTGGCAATAGCGCTTCCGAAACCTGCAGATATTCCAAATGTAGAGTGTTCGGAATGCGAATGATTTTCGCTTCAGACGCTTTCAAACCCCAACTGCACCGAAACGCAGCATCCAAAGCGGTGCGGGTATTCTCCATAACGAGTGGTATCATTCCTCGGTGGATAAACGTGCTTGTAAGGATATTCTCATTCATGGAAGGGAAATGGATTTTCTCGAACAGCTTCTTCGTTATGAAGTCCGCCAAACCCACTCCCAGAGCATTTCCCTTCGAACCATCACTCAAGTCTGATACAATGATATACCGGATCGTAGGCGACCCAAATTCTTCTTGGCCTAGTATTCGCATCCGGCCGATAATATTCGTATCCAAGCCCGTGCCGCTAAAGTCCTTTCCGATCATATCCACGCACAGAACATCAAACTCATTCACCGGAAGTTTCGGCATCATCTCCCGAGCCATGTCCAAAAGAGCAGCATCGCGATCCATAATATCTTCAGGAAGCACGGCTTCAATAAGAGCCGTTTCCTCCCATGCATTTTCGACAATAGCCACCCCTGCCAAGATATGACCGCTATTGAGAACAATCTCCCCTACCGCTGGCAGAGTATTTTGGAGGCCTTCAACACCAAGGGAATGGATTGCTTTTGCCTGCCTGTGTTTACCGAGCCCAATGGAAGCCATTTTTGTTAGACCACTCTCAATACCCTTACTGGAACGAAAGTCCGTATGCGGTTTAACCCGACCGACAAGAATGACACCATCCGCTTCTGATGCATACTTGTCCATCCAAACCTCTTGACCTGTGGACGTCTTGCCCACCTCGACAACTTCCATGCTTGATAAAATCGGGGCGCCGATATAGTCTTCGTGGATGCCCAAACCGTTCAAGACGGCTACCTGTCCTTCAGGCGTAGCTCCACCATGGCTTCCCATGGCAGGAACCACAAATGGCTCGACATCGTGCGTTTTGAGCCAAGCTACAATC
>SLOZ01000342.1 GCA_007132255.1 Limnochordia bacterium
ATTAAACCATCACTTGTAGCGAGAACACTCTTTGGAACCCTTCGGGAGCTCTCCAGGGACGGGGTCAACTGTGGAGGGATCCCGGATGGGGAGATCCTCGAGCTCCTGAAACGTGTAGAGGCTGGATCCGTTGCAAAAGAGGCTATGCCCGATATTCTGCGTGCACGTGCCGGGGGTGCAGATCTGGACGGCGCTATTGCCTCGGTCGGCCCTGTCTTTTCAGTCGCTGATCTCGAAGAGATCGTCCGAAGGATCGTCGGCGAGAGGCAGGAGTTCATCCGTGAACGTGGAGATGCGGCACTTGGCCCGGTGATGGGTGTGGTTATGAAAGAGGCGCTAACCAATGCCAGCCGTCACTCGCAGGCTGAGAATGTCGTGGTCCAAGTGGATGTGTATGATTCGTTTGTCCGCTTGCTGATTGAAGACGATGGTGTAGGTGTGTCAGGGTCTCTTAAGGAAGGTTTGGGTCTGTCCGGAATCCGCGAACGCGTCCAAAATCTGGGCGGCAGTGTCTCGGTGCGCCAGCAGCCTGGGTTTATGATTCTTTGTATTTTGCCCTTTGGCCGGCGGACCATGGTGGGCGGTCATCCGACAGAAACCGGATCACAGGAAGGTGGTGCCGGAACATGAATGTATTATTGGTCGACGACGATGCTCTGATCCGCGAAAGTTTGACCGTTTTATTGTCGTTGGAGGACGATATTGCTGAGATTCGTCAGGCTGCTCACGGCCAGGAAGCGCTGGAGATCTGCCAGCAGTGGCTGCCGGATGTGGTGTTGATGGATATCCGCATGCCGGTCATGGATGGTGTGGCGGGTACCAAGGCGCTCAAAGCGGCGTATCCGCAGCTGCCCGTGGTGATCCTGACGACGTTCAAGGATGATGAGTACATTCGGGAAGCCGTGCGTCATGGTGCTGCAGGCTATCTGCTGAAAAACCAGCCCTCGGAGAGTATTATTAATAGTCTGCGCTGGGTGCTGCGGGGCAACACGGTGTTTCCACAGGATGTGGCCAATAGCTTGTCGCAGATGCTGCAGAGCGGTTCTAGTGCCGTCGATATCACGGACTGGAACTTCACGGCTCGGGAGCAGGAAGTACTGGAGTTGCTGGCTGAAGGCTGCTCGAATAAGGAAATCGCCGGTTCTTTGTTCTTAAGTGAAGGCACCGTGCGCAACTATGTTACAGGCATGCTGGAGAAACTTCACTTACGAGATCGCACCCAGCTGGCCATAGCCTATCTGCGGCGCAAAAACTAAGGCAAACTGACAAATCGGACTGGTTTTTCGAAGCGGTGTTCGTTATAATGAAACAGGCTGAAACGCGGCTAGCGAACACAGGAGGCGAGCAGGATGATTGTTGTTGGAATTGCCGGTGGGTCTGGGTCAGGAAAGACAACCTTCGCCGAAGCGCTGAAGCAGGAATTGGATCGCGATTGTATCATTGTTTCGCAGGACTGTTATTACTTGGATCGTCCGGATCTTTCGTTTGCTGAACGGAAGTTGATCAATTATGATCATCCATCAGCTTTTGAGAATTCGCTGTTGATTCAACACCTGCAGCAGCTGCGGTTGGGTGAAGCAGTGGATATACCCACCTATGATTTCGCCCGTTACGCGCGGGGCGAATCCATTCGACCGGTGACACCGACCCCAGTGGTCTTGGTGGAAGGGATCCTGATATTGGCTGATGCGAAACTACGCAGGCAGTTTGACATTAAGGTCTATGTGGATACCGATGCTGACGTCAGGGCGCTGCGGCGGGTCCGACGCGATGTGGAAGAACGGGGCCGTACTGTCCAGTCAGTCCATGATCAATATCTGGCCACGGTGAAACCTATGCACGAAAGCTTTGTGGAACCATCGAAAAAATACGCCGACATTATTGTTCCGGAAGGCGGACATAACCAAGTGGCGCTGTCGATTATGGTGTCGCGGCTCAAGCGCCATATTGCGGAGTTGTCGGAGACGGCGGAACAGGAGATGGGATGACCCATCTTTTTTTCAACTGTTATTGACAGATAATTCGGAATATATTATACTAAGAGTGCGCAAATACAAGGGGCCCCATCCACACAGGAGGTTATACTGTATGAAACAATTGTCTGCTGCTTTGTTGATTGTACTTTTGGTGTCGTCGTTTGCTGCCGCTGCTTCACCGTTCGGAACGGATGTGGCGCCGTTAGAACGGGACGAAATGGAAATGGTTGATGGCGAGTATAAGCACATAGTCATTGGAGCTACGGCTGGAGCCCTCTTTGGCACCACATCGTATCTGGTGTCCACACCGTCATCTCGCTGGAGTTGGTCTGGTGCGGCCCGCAGTGCGCTGGCCGGTGCCATCAGCGGAGCCGGAGGAGCATCCCTTAGGTAATTGGTGTGATTGAGCAGTGTTCGACAGCGTGGGGGTCGGCAGTAACCGGCCTCTACCTTCCCTGCTCGCGGTTTTGGAAGGAGTGGATGCAGTGACCATCCTAGTTCTCATCGCAATCTTGTTCGTCATCGGCAGTCTGTACGCCTACATCAAACGGGGTCGGTTGTCATTCCAAAACCTGCTGATCCAGGCGTTCGCGGCTGTTGGTATGGGTTTGCTGGTGCATCTGCTGGGCGAGGCACAGGTACAGACGTGGCCAACGGAAGCACAATTCTGGCTCCGGCTCTTGCTCTTTGCGGTCGTCTTCACACTGGGTCACCGCCTGGTGCGGCGTTTATCTTGGCGTCATGCCCTGGTGGATGGCGCGTTCCAAGGTACATGGGTGTTTACCGCCTTGGTGTTCTGGGCATGATTTCCCGAAACCCGGAATAGTCCGCCGGTGCTGAAGCAGTGCGGACTATTCCGGGTTTCTTCGCCAACCAAAACTGGAAAATTCGCGGCAGGTGCGGGCAGATGGGTTGGCGAATAAGGGTAACAGACTGACGAAATTGAACGATTGGGTCGTGGCTGCCGGGAACGCCAAGCTGCTAACGGTTTCGGCAAAGCCTCACGGCTAACCGGTTTGGCTTGCCGCACTTTTAATGGGCTTGGTCGGTGACAAATCTGTAGATTAGGTCATAGACCCCATGCCTGAAGGCAGAGGCTTGAAAAAGAGCCCCGCTATGACCCGCCTAAGCC
>SLOZ01000246.1 GCA_007132255.1 Limnochordia bacterium
ATTCAAGCTCCTCTGCCCGGCTTAAAAAGTCACTGCCGGGGGCTAAGATCTCCCGCGGGCCCGAGGGGCAGTCACTGGCCACCACCGGCAGACCGCAGGCCATGGCTTCGATGGGTGCGAGACCAAAAGGTTCATAAAGGCTGGTCAGCGCAAAGACCGACTGGTTCTGGGCAAATATACGATAGCACGATGCCAATTCCTGCTGGCTGTTCAAACTGAACATACACACTTTGCCGTGCAGCTGCAGTTCGTCGATCTTGTCCATGATGGCTCGTAAGATCTCCCGCTCACCGGGTTTGGCCATGGAATAGTCCTGGAAGGGGTTTTCAATCCCTCTTAAGGTTATGACAAGATTGGCCACACGCTGCAGTTCGTCACTGGCGCCGAAGGCTTGGACCAAACCAATGTGATTTTTCTTCGCATCCAACCGGCTGGCCGCCACAATACAGGGCAGATTCTGGCGATCATCGTCGACGTCTCGCTGCAGGGCATGGGCAACGCGCCGGCCCAAAGAAGCATCGGCAGGTCCTGCTCCCTGCTGAAAGACGGTGGTGTTCACACCTGGAGGGATGACGGCGAACCGTCGATCCTCCCCTACATCCACAGCTTGCTGGTAATAGGGATGCGAGTACTGTTCGAACCGCTCCTGCTTTGTCGACACAAAATGAATCGCCGCATTGGCCATTGTTGTTTGTTCTGCCCGCAGCCGCACGGCAAACGCATAGCGATCATCTAACTCTACAATATTCTCCGATGTCGGCTGGAACTTGTCCAGTTTTTGCGCGCCTAAGGAATGGGCCGTAAAGGAATAGGGAATTCCTGTCTTTTCCTGGAACATGGCCCCGGCAATTCCGCCATCACCGTAGTGGGTAGTGACGAAGTCCGGCAGCGTGCCGTCGCGCTGGTAAAACGCTAGGATTCCCGTTACATACTGGTGCAGGTACGGCCAGAGCTGTTCTTTGGCCAAAAACTTCATCCCGCCGAACGGAATGCGCACAATACGGACATTGGGGTGATCGGGATAGCCATCCAACGGGGACGAAAATCCCGGCCACTCAGGATCCTGAATCTGCCGCGTAAGCAGGTCCACGGCGATGCCCAGCCTGCCTAGGGCCAATGCCACTTCTTTGACGTAGACCAACTGGCCGCCAAAATCAGCATGTTCGGTCCAGTACAGGTCATTGGGGTCGAAGTTTCCCTGCGGGTTGAAAAATGCAATTCGCATGGCTCAGTCTCCTTCCCAAGGTTGTATGGCTGCCAGGGACAGATCCACCACAGCACCGGTCTTAGTCAACTTGTACGCAGCGGTGGCACTGCCCCGCCGCAGCGCCTTCTCTACGGTAAGTCCCGCCAGCAGACCGCTGTAAAACCCAGACCAAAAAGCATCACCGGCTCCTGTGGTATCCACCACCTCGGTGGCCAAGGTCGGTAGATGCCGGACGTCGCCAGCGCAGCCCACAAGACAGCCTTCGGAACCCAAGGTCAGCATCACGAGCGGCACGCCACAATCTAAGAACCGCTGCAGCTGAATCTCCGGGCTCCCCGGGCCAAAGATATGTTCAGCATCGTCATCCGATGGCTTCACCACATCAACTAGCGGCAGCAGTTCGGTAATGAACGCACGGCCGTCGTGACCCTGTTCCCAGAGCACGTCGCGGTAGTTGGGATCGAAACCAATCAAGCGTCCTTGCTGGCGAGCCACAGCCAGCAGTTCCTGGACGGTGCTGCGAGCTGGCTCCAACGAAATGGGCCAACTGGTAAAATGCAAAATCCGACTGCTGGCGGCCAACGCCAGCGCGGCCTCCGTCGGCTCCAAATAACGGTCAGCCTGCCGGTAGGCAATAAAGCGCGGCGAATGACGGCTCTTGCTCACCACAACCATGGACGTGGGATGCTGCGCCTGGCGCACGACCCCCTGTGTGTTCACCCCGGCCTCCTTGAGAGCGCCGACGATAAACTGGCCAAAGGGTTCGCGACCCACGCTGGTAATGATAGCTGCGTTCCAACCCAAACGGCGAACGTTCATAGCTACATTGGCTGGTGAACCACCGAAATGGCTGGAAAACGAGTCGCCAACAAAATCACTGTCATACCTGTGAGATATCATGTCGATCAGAACCTCGCCCACCGCCGTCACATCTACGGCAGCTGGCGGTAATGCAGCGGCCTGCTCCCAATGAAACATGGGCATCCTCCCAGCTGTTTCCGACATGTTCCTGTATTCTCGTCCGAGGGCAAAATTCCTTCGCTGCCAGCTAAATATGATGAAAATGCTTTCTGATTTAACTCGTTCTGTGGTACAATATTCGTAGTATGGATTTCGTTAACATTGGGAGTGATGGCATGGGACGATCGGATTCGTCACTGCCGCTGTTTCGTTTCGCGTATATACCAGAAGTGAAGCAGCGCATGGAAGAACTAGCCGACCTAGCTGAAGAAGAAAATTGGGATTACAAGTATTCCAAAAGTGAACACACCACACCGGTACTCTACAATTATGTCCAGTTTACCTTTGCCCGAGTCAAGGCAGAACAAAAAATTGAGTACGCTCGGGATGATAATGGCGAAGATCTAGCCTGCTTTAACACAGGATTGGTCACCGACAACCAGGAACCAATCTTCGGGTTGTTCTCGAAAAATGATACCGGACGCCCGGAAAAATGGATGTTGAATCGTTGGGCCCGCTTAGGGGATGCCATTCTCAATGACTTCAACCAGCTGCCGGACTTAGCCGACTACTTTGATGACCCGTCAGAATTGGTATTTGACAGCCGGCTCGAACTGCGGCCAGACTTGGACCACATTATTGATGACAACCGCCAGCGTTTCCCCGAACCCTTTCGCTCCATGGGCAAGTACCAACTGCGCATCTTTTTGGATGGAGCCATTCGCAGCGCTCGCGAACGGGTGCGCCGTAACTACAAAGCCGCCGTGCCGCAGTATTATCGGGGGCGTCTGCAGCTGCTGCTGCCTATCTGCCTATCCAACCCTCGCCAGGCAGATTTGGCCTTGGTGGTGGAGCGCCATGGCGATAGTTTCTATCGCTCGGCCACCTGCCTCACATTGGACCAGGCCTTCAACAATGCGCGTTTGATTGCGAAGCCGGACCAAGATTGGCTGCAGCCTTAAGCGGCGCCCAGCCAAGTCACTGCTGCCAGTGAGCGGTTTTATCCGCGCCTCGCCGGCGCTTTTGCTTGACAAATACACGCTGTCCGCTATAATTAACGTAGGCAATGGGCTCGTAGCTCAGTGGGAGAGCGCTCGGTTCACATCCGAGAGGTCGCAGGTTCGAAACCCGCCGAGCCCACCATCTGCCACTTGGCGCTGCTGGTTCGGTGCCACCGACATTCTATACGGTCGTTATCAATATGTTTGCACCCAACAAACCTCCGCTTTGGAGGTTTGTTTTTTGTTGTCTGCCCATCGCTGGCCATACAGACCTGTTTTACAGAGTACAATGCGTGGTGTGCGACTGAGCTCGAAACGCCTTTGAACGGTCGTTTCTCCGAGCTGAACGGCCACCTTTGTTCGTTGAAATATGTGTGCAGCAGAGCCCCTGTCAGTGACCTGACACCATGAGCTGTGAAAACCAGCCGCCTGTTTTCTAGGCAGGTCTGCATAGTGACAGCGCGTAGGACTCTGGGCGTCTGCTGGTCCTGCCACTGCAGCGCCTGTCACGGTCCGAGCTCAAACGCTGAGCCTGTTGGTTCCGGATCATACTGGGCTCTACGTTTCTACACCAATGGAAGAAAGCACTCCCAAGCCTACGGGCTTGGGAGTCTTTTCGTCATTCACTGAGTGGCTGCAAAACCATGGCTTCCTGCTGGTGCCAGCCTGGCCACAACTGCAGCTCCTGTTCGAACCAGTAATCGCCTGTGGTCGGGCTTCCGCTCTCCGTGACATCCAGCCAGCCCGTCAGCTTATACGTTCCGGGAGGCAGATTTGGCCACAGGTGGGTGCCGTCATTCCAGGGCAGTTCCAACGTGGCTGCATAAACTTCCTGCAAAACATCATCCGGCTGGACCAGCCGCTCCAGGTGAATATGTGCTAAGGGTGGCAGCAGAGGTTGGACCTGCGTCCAATCCACCAGGGCCAGGGCATCGGCGGCTTTGAGCAATCCCACATTGCCATTGCGTGTGCTGACAAGAGATGCCCCAGCCGCTTCCTGCAGATGCTGCCAAGCCGCCCAGGGTTCCAAGCCGGCAGCCAACAGGAGGCTTAAGACACCGGTCACGTGAGGTGTTGCCATGCTGGTACCACTCTTATCTCCGTAGGCACCGCCATCAATGGTGCTGAGGATGTGCTCGCCCGGTGCTAGGATGTCCAATCCCGCTCCAAAGTTGGAGAACTCGGATAGCGTCTCCCACTTGCCGTTTTTGAGTCCCACCGAACCCACTGCTATGACATCAGCAAAACCAGCGGGATAGCGCAGGATGTCGTCGCCATCGTTGCCGGCTGCCGCCACCAAAAGAATGCCGCTGGCCGCAGCTTGCTCCACGGCCTCACGCATCGTCTCGTCCTCGCTGCTTGTGGTGCCTAAGGATAGATTTATGATGTGCACCGGCTCAGAGATATAGTGGCCGTCAGCATCGGGCTCTAAACCAGCGGCGTAAAGAACCGCTGCCGCGACGTTCGCCGTGCTGCCGCTGCCTTCCTCACTCAACACAGCGAGGGAGACCATGGTCACATGCCAATCGACACCGGCAATGCCTTGACTATTGTTGGTCGCCGCCCCAATAATTCCGGCTACGTGTGTACCGTGGTTGGCCATGTCGCTGGTTCCACTGCTGGCGGTGCCAACAAAACTTCTTGTGTCGGCCAAATCCAGACGACCCTGCAGGTCAGGATGCGTGTGATCCACGCGCACATCCAACACAGCCACGCGGATTTGGTGGCTGCCGGTGGTCACAGCCCATGCTTCCGGCAGCTGCATAGCCTTCAAATAGCTCTCCTGGTCGCCAAATCTCGGATCATCGGGAATCACAGTCCCTTGTGCCTCGTAATGGACCAGCGGATCCACGGCGATGATCGTGTCCTCCAAGCCCTGCAGCTGAATGCCGGCTGCCGGTGGTCTGGCAAAAACGCGCTGAATCGAAGGCAGGCTGCGCACAATCTCCCACCCTTGGGCGCTTAAGGTATCGGGATCGGCCCCCGGTGCTAGCTTGATGCTAACCACTGTGCTAGCATCGTCCATGGCGTCTTCTTCGTTACCCCATGGCGCTGCCAGCGCGTCAGCCATAGTCGACGGAGCGAACTGCTGTGTTTCGGGACCGGAGCCCAACGTCACAGTGATCGCCAACGCCGCTGGTTCCGTCGCAGCAGGCAGATGATCTGCCAGGTCAATGGCCAGCCGTTCATCACTGCGGGTCATGGCGACGCTGAAGCGATGACTGCGCCGGATGTCATGGTCGATATGTAGTTCTACCCAGACGTAGTAGTCTCCCGACGGCAGGCGTTCAATGGCCACTGCGGCCGGCAGCGCGGAGACCTCCTCTGCCCTGGCCCAGGAATCATTCTGAGCCTCGATAACAAGCAGCATCTGGTGGCTGCTCGCTGCGGTAAACTCTCCCGGTTCGACGGTCACGGTCAGCGTTCCCCACTGTAGGGTTCCGCCGCCGAAACACCCCGTGGCCAACAATAGAACTATAAAGAAGATATTCCACTTCATCCGCATCACCCTTCGCACGAATCCGGCTGCTCGTGGTCGACGTCTGCGATTTCCACGTTTTCGCTCTGTAAGGTCGCCATCACAGCCAAACCTGAAATTTTCTCCATTTCAGAATGTGTCCGTACTCTATTCCGCAGCCACAGCCGAAACCCTTTGGTATGATCTTCCATGCTCCGAACCCTACGCGGCAAAGGCCATTGACATCCAAAACCAGGTTCAATATACTGGGTACAAACAAATTCACAGCTTCCGGACCGCTGGCAGCGGCTGATCCCGGTAACGGCCAGCCAGACCGTCTGCAGGACGGCAGCTGCTTGCAGGCACATGACACAAAGCAAACAAAGGACACACTACAAAGAGGACGTGCTCAATTATGGGCCAACAAGATCAAAGAGCGGTCATGCTCGGACAATGGCCGGTCAAGAAAGTCCTGATTCACCTAGCCATTCCTTCCATTCTCGGTATGGTGGCCAACGGAATCTATAACATTGTCGACACCATCTTCGTCGGGCGCTTGGGTGTCACAGCCATCGGAGCGGTCTCCATTGCCTTTCCCTTCTTTATGATGATCGCCGGCGTTGGCCTAGCTGTAGGGATTGGCTCGGCCTCCTATATCTCGCGGCTGTTGGGTATGGGCCGCCGTGCTGAGGCCGAAAAAACGGCTATGACAGGGATTCTCATGGTCACCGTCGTCGGGATTCTCTTTGCCGCCCTAACCCAAACGTTTTTGGAGCCGATGCTGCGTGTGTTTGGCGCCACGGACACGATTCTGCCCGACGCCATGCTTTATTCCCGTTGGCTGCTGATCGGGGCTCCGATCATTATGCTGAAAATCACCTTGAACAACCTGCTGCGCTCGGAAGGCAGTGCCCGAGCCAGCATGACGGCGCTGCTCATGGGTGCTGGGTTGAACATTATTTTGGATCCGCTTTTCATTTTCACGTTCAATATGGGTATCGTGGGAGCCTCCGTCGCCACCGTGGTGGCCCAGGCCGTGGCCGTTGCCTACCAGTTGTGGTATTATCTAGCTGGGCGCAGCTACGTGCAGTTGAGCTGGGCTCGACTGCGGCCAAATCCCGAAATTCTAAAGCAAATTGTTACGATTGGGATGCCGATCTTTGTCACCCAGCTGCTCAACAGCGCCGCTATGGCCATGATCAATGTGGGCGCCGCCCCGTATGGTGATGCTGCAGTGGCGAGCATGGGCGTAGTTAAGCGAGTGATGGCCTTAGGCATGTTCACCGTCTTTGGCTACGCCCAGGGGTTTCAACCGGTGGCCGGTTTCAACTATGGAGCCCGCAATTTTGAGCGTTTAGGCGAAGCTATTGCCTTTTCCGTGAAGCTGATGACGGTCTTTACCGTAGCAGCTACGGTCTTATTTATTACCTTTTCCGAAACCGTGATCTCTTGGTTCAGCACGGATCCCGAAGTTTTGGAAATCGGCAGCCGAGCTTTAGTGGCGCTGAGCGCACCTTTCCCCTTGCTGGGCTTCCAACTCGTCTACTTTTCGCTGTTCCAAGCGTTGGGCAAAGCCCTGCCGGCAGCGATTCTGTCCTTTTCTCGGCAGGGACTGCTGCTCATCCCCATGATTATTATCCTACCTCGTTTTTGGGGGTTAAACGGAGTTATCCTAGCCCAGCCGGCAGCGGATGCCTTAACCATTGCCATTACGGCAGTCTTAGCTGTCTTTATATCCCGGCAGCTGCGCAGGGAAGCCGAGGCCTATGCCGAAGCGCAGTTGGCCCAACGGCCGGCCACCCAGGTGCCCGCCAAAGAAACCTAATCTGCACCAACAGGCAAGCGCCATTCCCGTTTTGGGAATGGCGCTTCATGCTTGCCGATCAGCAGCAGCTTCGACTTGAGTTGGCAAAACTAAGGTAAACACGGTGTAACCATCCTTGTCCCGATGGTGCAAACTGCCCTCCAACCGCCCAGCCATTTTACGGCAGATGGGCAAACCCCAACCGCGAGCCTCGCCACCCTTTGTGGTAAAACCAGGCTCAAAAATCCGCTCAGCATCCTCTGCGGCAATGCAATGCCCGTTATTCTTTACCGTCAGCTGGCGTTTGTCTTGCAGTTGGTCCCAGGAGATCACCACATGTGGTTCGTCGGCCTGCTGGGCTGCATCGAAGGCGTTGTCTAGGAGGTTGCCGATAATTCTCGGCAGCAGCCGCTGTTCCACGGGCTGGCTGGGTGCAGGGCCGGAAATGTCTGCATCCAAACGGATCCGGCGGCGTTTGGCCTCTTCGCCTTTGACTCGGATAATGGTGAGCCAAGCATCCTCAGGCAGTGAATTGGTTTGGTAGCGATCCGATAAGGTGACCGCAAGGTATTCCAACACCTGGCGTCCTTCTTGGACACGACCCACCTCGAGATACGACAGAGCCAGTGTTAATTCGTTGAGCACATCATGGCGCTGCTCCCGCAGGGCCTCCAAAACCCGTTCTTGGACTTCCCAACGAAATTCCTTGGCGGCGGCTTGTTCCCGCTGGCGGACACTCAGGAAGGTCCAATAGACGATGGCAGCAATAAGACCGAGATAGGCCAACGCTGCCACATACCATACCGAGATGGGGACCGTGCGAAACTCCACAGTTCCCTGCACATAAAGCATCATGGGATAGGCCAGGGCGGCCAACAAGAGGATGAGATTCAACAACAAAAATAGGCCAAGCCAGACAGATCGGTTCCGCTGCCAGACCATAGGTATCCCTCCCCAACGTGTTCACCAGTGGCTCTACCTACCCAAGTATTCGACGTATCCGTTACGATTCCTTTTTAGAGAAGGGAAAAACGTCCCACATTCACGATGTGGGACGTTCGTTGGAGGTGGAGCAGAAAAATCCAAGGACTCGTGGAATGCACTCAGGCCACAACCCCTGCATCGAGCCGACGAACACTGCCGCTTAACCCCGGCGAACTCGGCTGACGACGCAGATGGCACGACCGGTCTTGTTCTGCACCAAACTGGTGGCCAAATTGAGATTGGTCTCTAAACCTGAATCTTCGGCCTCAATGGTGAACTCATGGCGTTTGAGACTTTCACTCAAGGTGCGTTCCAACTCGTTTGTGAAGCGAGGATCCTGGAGCGCAAAGCGCACCGGACGCTCTAAGACTTCGCTCAGCCGCACGCCTAACATATCTTCGGCAGCGCGATTCATCTGAATCACCCGGTGATAGGCATCGGTTAAGATCACGCCATCATCGACACCTTGAATCACGCCGTGGAAGCGATCTCGCTCCATCTCGATCTCTTCGAGCAGATTATCCACTTCGAGTTTGTGGGCTTTGGCTCGTTCCTGCCAAATATCGCGATCTTTGCGCAGATCCGTCACTGGCTGCGCCACGACCCAAACCACGGGCTGCTCACCGGGCTCCTGCTGGCGCTGCAGCGATACCGCAGCGGTGACCACTGCGCCTTCAGCTGCCTGAATATCCACCAAACGCACCGGCACCTGGCCACCCTGCAGAACGACATGAACATCTTCGCTGTGCTGCTCTCTCTCTGCTGCCTGGACCAGGTAGTTTGCCAAGCCGGCGGCGGCCAGCTCTTCGGTGGAAGCTCCTAACAACTCCTGCAGGCCGACACTGGTCTGTCGCAGTTGACCCTCGCTATCGATGAGCGCCGCGGGGATCGCCATGTGTTCTGCGGTCTGCCGCCAGGCGTCCAGTTTACCTTCCAGACGACTCAGTTGACTGCGGTTGGTCTGCAGTAAATCTTCTAAGTCCGTGATCTGTTCCTGCAGCTGCTGTTTTTCCTGTTCTCGCTGGTCTTTAAGCTGCGACATGTCCTGCAGTTCTTGTTTCAGCGAACTCATATCCTCTTCCATGCTGTCTTCCCGCTGCTGCAGGACTCGAACTTCCGATTCGGTCTGTTCTAAGGTATTGGATAGACGGTCGCGCTCTTGTTCCATATCTGCCTTTTCCCGGTTCATCTGGTTGATCTGCTCTTCAAGGTCTTCCACATCTCGGCGCCGTTCGGCCAATTCTGTCTGCACAGCCTGCACCCTCTGCTCGAGATCCTTCGTTTCGCCTTTCAGCGCTGTTATGTCTGTACTGGTCCACAGCACTAACTGTTTGCCACCGCCATCTTGGAAGGGAAGCAGTACAGCCAGATACTGCACACCATCGGCCTCGAAAGGCACCTGGGTCATAGTTTCTTCATCGACGGCAGAACGCAAACCCTGCTCCAAGGAATGCAGCTGCTCGGAACCAAAGGTCGCAGCCAGCCAGGTTTCATCGTCGTCGCCAACGTTAAAGGCCTCATTGCCATACACCAGTTCCAGATCATCGTTGATGACGGCTGTCGGAACAGCTGCCTTCTCCACAGCGGTTTTCAGGCCATCTAAGGTCCGCTGCACTTTGTCCAGATTGCGTTGGGTTGTCCGGTTATCCTGCACAATGACCAAGGCTCCCGGTTCTTCCATATCGTGGCTTTGGAAGGGCGCGGCGCTTAGGAGCACCGGGATCAGCTTGCCATCAGAGCCCAAAAGCCGCGTCTGGAGTGTGTCACCCCTGCCCTGGCTCTTCAGCTCTTCCAGCAGTGCACTGGCCTTTTCCTGGTAGCCCGGAGCCACTAACACGTCGACGAAATTGCGTTTTTCCTGATCAGAGTTGGAGTGACCGACCACAGTACGCAGCCATTCATTGTTCCTGCGAATATTACCTTTGTGATCGACGATGACCGTGCCAGCTCCCAGCTGCTGGAAACTGGTGTCAGCATTCTTCTGATCCTTAAGGGCCCGTTCCTGCGATTCTTCCAGATCCACAGCAAAACTCTGCAGCGTTTTGCCAATCACCAGTAGCACAATGACAAAGGCAGCTCGCAGAATCATGTCCCACACAGGTCCGGAGTACAGCGATGCAAGGAATCCCATGTCGTCCACCAATACGGCGCTGCGCAGTGCGGCAATGATCCAGAATACCACGGCCAGAATGATGCTTTGAACGAAGATTTTGTTAGTTTCCACAAAAGTCCCTCCCATGCGGTTCTGATGTTGTCTGAAAATTTCTGGACAGCTGAAGAAAACAATCTAATACCATCATATCAGATTTTTAACCTTGATTCAAAGGCGAATTCGCATTTTCAGGCAGCGATCTCCCACAATCTCCCACAGATCTCCCACAGCGATCTCCCACAAACCGCTGGAGTCACTAATCGTTGGACCACAAGGCGGCCGCTGGCGCAAGCCGAGAACGAAGGCATGTTCGGGTTCAGTAATTCATGATCAACACTTCGTGCACTTCGCCGCGCCGTTTACCGTTGCTGTTGATGGTCCGGTTTGCCGTCATGCCCACCAGCTTGTACTCCCGATACAGTTGTCGAATGAAGGGCGTAGCTGAATTGCTCAGGAGCACCGGGCAGCCCCTGGCTGTGAGCACGTCGGTCACCGCTTTCAACCGGATCTGCGCCTCGCGATTAAACCCATTGATGTTATACCCCGTGAACGAAGCCGTGTCCGAGACCGGATCGTATGGAGGATCAAAGTAGACGAAGTCCCCGGCCTGCGCCTGCAGGGCGATGGCCTCAAAGTCATCGTTGTAGATACGGATATCATTGCTGGTGAGGTATTGGTGAACCGCTCGCAGAATGACTTCATTGCAGATTTTCGGGTTTTTATAGCGTCCGAACGGCACATTGAACTCATTGTGCCGGTTGACCCGAAACAAACCATTAAAGCAGGTCTTATTGAGAAACAAGATGCGCGAAGCGCGCTGAACTGGGGTCAGCTGTGGAAACGCTGCGCAGCGATCCAAATCGCGCACTGCGTAGTAGTAGTCCTTCTCGTTCCGATGCCGTGTTAGATCCGTAAGCAGCGCTTCCAAATCCTGTTGGATGACACGGTAGACGTTGATCAGCTCAGCATTGAGATCATTGACGACGGCCCGTTTCGAATGCAGGTCAAAGAAGACCGCTCCTGCTCCCAAGAATGGCTCGAAGTAGGTATCGAACTGCTTGGGCACGAAGGGCCGTATCTGCGTTAGCAGCCGGCGCTTGCCGCCAGCCCATTTCAGAAACGGACGCAGTACTCTGCTCTGCGGTACCATGGAAATCCCCCACACAACTTGCCATCTCGTGCTTTGCATCCACGCGACAGCAGTCCCGCCCCTAGCCCCTGAACTTTGTGCTTCTAGGAGAAAACTGCTGAAATAAACTGAGATTTTAATAATTTTATACTATTTTCTAGTTATTCGGCAGACACAGCTGCTCTTCCTGCACATCGGTGAAAGCTTACAGCCCTCCTCCACAGTGTACGGTGATGCTCGTCGTTAGCCAGAGGGCACAGCAGCATCCTCGAGGAACGAAACCCTGCGCAAGCACAAAT
>SLOZ01000430.1 GCA_007132255.1 Limnochordia bacterium
ACCCAGGAGTTTCTCAGCCAGATCCTTTAAAGCGAGAAAACGCGCGCACGACCCTGCCCGGCAGCCGCTGGACAGGGTCGTTTTGCATATAGGATGAAGCTTGTGTACTCAGATAGCATTGCGTCGAGTCTGCAAGAGAGTGGTGTCTGTCTCCCACTGGGAATCCCAAGCAGCACAGCGGTTCTTACCCTGTGCCTTGGCTTGGTACATCGCCATATCGGCTTTACGCAGGAGATCAGGTCGACTGTCCGAATCCTCCGGACGCGAAGCCAAACCCACTGATACCGTCAGTGGCTGCTCCAGCGATGCTTCAGGAATCGTCTCCAATTGACCACGGATCCGGTGCGCCACAGTCATTCCGTCGTCACTGGTCAATTGCGGCAGAATCACGACAAATTCTTCGCCACCGTAACGTACCAATGTATCATAGTCATCGCGTATGACGTCTCGAACTGCGTCTGCCAAGCACTTCAGCGCGTCGTCACCGCGCTCATGGCCATATCGGTCATTGAACACCTTGAAATCGTCAATGTCGCTAAACAAGACCGTCTCGTTCTTCGGCCCTTCACCTTCACTGGCCATTAACCACCGGTTGAGACATCGGAAATTACGGGCCCCTGTCATGGCGTCCACCAAGAGCGCTTCCTCTGCTTCTTCCCGTCGATTCTGCTCAGCGTTGGCCCGCAGTCCCATCTGTAGAAGTTCGGTTATGCCCACCAGCATGCCACCGAAGGTCACGGCACCCCATACCTGCCATACTCCCGTAAAGAGAGCGCACAGTCCACCCATGTAGCCAACGATGGCGTAGTTAAGAAGCCCGTCAGCGGATAGCTGGTTCAACACCGACCACCAGGACTCGCCTAAACGCAAACTCGACAACAGCGTTACCGATCCGATATTGACCACGAAATAGCCCACAACACCCATGCTCATTGGCAGCAGACTGTTGGGAAGACTCAATTGGGCAGTAATGCCACCAAAACTTTGAAACGCCCATCCGGCTGCGGCGGCTGACAGCATCAGCTGCCCTAGGTTAAAGGCAACCCGATCCCATTTCTTATTAAGGCTGATTCCATCAACAAGCCCACCAGCAGCAGCTAAGACCATCCCTGGTCCAATGCCAAACAAATAAATGACCGGAAACAAGACAACCATACTTAACGAATAATTAAAGCGATCTGTGAACGCCACGGAGCGAAGTTGGAAATACGTCAGCAGCAGCAGAAATACGAGGAAGCTCCACCAATCGGTGGCCTCAAATGAAGCAAACTGGTAGCCGAACACCCAGATTGCCGCCAAAAGATACGTTGCGATCATGATCCCGTAGAATCTATGTTTCTGCGTTTTCTCCACCAAATGGACCCCCCCCCTCCGTCCGCTGGATCTGCGACCAATCTCCTATAGTATTTCCTTTATGGAATTATGTTTTCCTGCTTTTTCCGAAACTTTCTCGGGCAGATCCCACATTTTTCCACTCTACCTCGAGATCTAGGAGTGCATGGCTCTGTCAGCGCATAAGGACGGCCATAATAGCTTTTTGGGCGTGGAGACGGTTCTCTGCTTGATCGAAGACAATCGATTGGGGTCCATCAATCACCTCAGCACTGATCTCCTCGCCTCGGTGAGCTGGCAGACAGTGCATGACCACAGCATCTGATTTTGCGTGACGCAGCAGTTCTTGATTCACCTGGTATTCTCTGAACTCTTGAAGTCGTTCCTGCTGCTGGCTCTCTTGACCCATACTGGCCCAGACATCGGTGTAGATCACATCGGCTCCTTGAACCGCCTTAAAAACATCGGTTTCCACGTGAATGTCTGTTCCTTGTTCGTCTTCAGCAATAGCTCTAGCTTGATCCACCATTTCTGTGTCGGGCAGATACCGTTCCGGACTGCAGATGGTCACATGAGCACCGAAACGAGCTCCGCCGAACATCAGCGAATTTGCCATATTGTTCCCATCACCGATATAGGCAACTTTACAGCCTTGAATCGTTTGTCGATGTTCCTTGATGGTCAAGAAATCGGCCATGACTTGACACGGATGCAGCAGGTCGGTGAGACCATTGATCACAGGAACCGAGGCATGCTCGGCTAGGTCCACCACATCCTGATGATCAAAGGTTCGAATCATGATGCCGTCAACATAGCGAGACAGTACCTTCGCTGTATCATGGATGGTCTCGCCGCGACCCACCTGCAGGTCATTGCTGCTGAGAAACTGTCCCAAACCTCCCAGCTGCCAGATACCCGTCTCAAAGGATACCCGAGTCCGCGTACTGGATTTGCTGAAGATCATCGCCAAGGTTTTACCACGCAGAACATGTGTGTGTGGTATATGTCCATGGTTCATGGCTTTGAACCGCTGAGCAGCATCCAACATTTGGTACAGCGACCGCCCATCAAAATCTTTCAATGAAAGAAAATCTCTTCCGCGCAGATGATCCATCGTGCTAAAATCCATACACACCCACCCCTTTTGTGTCTGCAAACGTGTACTTCTTGGTCAAGGCATCAAAAAACGTTCATACCACGGGGAACCCGCCCCCAAGACGCGATCTCTGCATGATTAGGACAGCATCTGTCCCAAAATCGCTGCCACCTGTCCACGTCCTAAGCGGGTTTCCGCGGAAAACGCAACGACAGGCAGCTGCAGGATAGATTGGATCTTTTTGACATTTTGCAGTTGACGGCTGCGGCTGATCTTGTCTGCCTTGGTGGCAACCACTTGTGCTGGGATCTTCATCTCGCGCAGCCAGTTTGCCATGACTTCATCGTCTGCACTGGGATCATGACGAATATCCACAAGCTGGATCATACCGGCCAGATTTGAACGCTGCATCAGATAACTCTCGATCATGGGACGCCATTTTTGGCGCACCGCTTCGGGCACCCGGGCGAAACCATAACCCGGGAGGTCTACCAGGGAAAACGAGTCGATGCGGTAAAAGTTGATCGTCTGCGTCCGCCCAGGCTGGCCCGATGTTCGGGCCAGCCCTTTGCGTAGAGTTAAGCAGTTGATCAAAGAGGACTTGCCTACATTGGAGCGCCCCAATAACGCCACTTCCCGCAAGTCGTGTTTAGGATACTGTGCAGGTTTAACAGCAC
>SLOZ01000237.1 GCA_007132255.1 Limnochordia bacterium
GTGTTGATAATGTGATCATTGGACCGCAAAACAAGAGGAGAGAAATCCCTCTACCAGGGATTTCTCCGGCCACAACGACGGAAAATCTCAGTCGGAACAGAGAAAATCAACACCTTCCTAGGAGCTGATGACCTTAACTGCCTTCGGTTTTTCCGACAACCGATCATCATCGATGTTGAGAAATCGGGCAAACTCACGGAAGCGCTGAACAATAACGTCTTCATTCAGAGAATAGTAGTGGCTCGGTGATTCCATGCGCAGAACAACTACACCCTGCATTTTCAGCATATTTAGGTGGCGCGATACCGTGGAGGCCGTGATACTGCTGGCATCGGCCAAAGCCTCAACAGTCATCTCACCGTGTTCCGCTAGTAAACGCAGCAGATCGTTACGGGACTCGTGGGCGAAGCATTTGAAGAAATAAGCATTTCGCTCGGGCATAGGGCATACGCTCCCATTTAGTTTCTTATGATGGTTAATTCTACAGCCGTTGGGCCTAAGCCTCCTCCTCAGCAAAAAATGTTATGCCACGAAGAAAGATGAACAAATTGTATTGACATCATTGTAATTATATTATACTATAAATGTACAGACATGCAAGTGTAATTTAATGCAAATGCGCACCTATGCATTTGTACAGTAAAGGGGTGATGGGCCCTTCGCCAAGCAATCGCGCATACTACAAATTAGGAGGGCTATTCGATGTCCAAAATGCTTAACACACCTAAGAAAAAGATCATCCTTGTAATCGGCGTGCTTTTGGTTCTGTTCATTTCCTGGTATGCAATCTCTGCCAACAGTGACACGCGGCAATCCCGAGCCTTTAGGGCCATGCCGCAGGGCAGCATTCAAGTGGTTAACGATGAAGGTCAGACAGTGACCCTGCAGCTGCGAGTTGCAGATGTTCCGGCGGCTCGTCAAGCCGGCTTCAAGGGCAGCGGCGCCCAGACCGTTGCCGACAATGCCATTCTCTTAGTGTACGCCACAGATACCGCTGAACGGCACAACGTTCAAAACGTCAAAGCTGCGTTAGAGATCGGATTTTTCAGGGCAGATGGTACGTTGATCCAAATCTCTCGAACTCGTATGGGAGCCACAACAACCTATGGCACGACAGGTTCGGCTAACCGTTATCGCTATGCTATCATGGCACCCGAAGGCTTTTTTGCCAGGAACAACATCTCAGTGGATGGTGGCGCTTCCTTGGTCACGACGTCCCTGCGCAAACGCTAACTCCCCCTCATATACAAAACACCCCGCCTCTGCGGAGAGGCGGGGTGTTTTTGTGCTGACAAGGATGGCTTGGTGGAAGTTTGGCCTACGTTCGCTTACTTTCTGGACTTCGCCCGTCCAGAGCGGACGTCTTCTACCTGCAGATGGATAGCCACCACCGATAACTGCAGCTCCCAAATTAGCAGTGCCAAGGACGCCAAGAGCAAGCTCAGGCTGAATGCAAAGACCCAGTAGGCAAGAAGCTTACTCCCAGCAAAGATCAAGAACATGCAGACCACGCAGAAAAAGAAGCTCAGGGCACCAAAAATCTGCATATACTTAATGATATTGATGCGCACCTGCAGATTGACGATCTGGCCCTCCAATTTCTCGCTGGACTCTTCTTGGTAACGGGCATACAGTTCGCGGATGAGCCCGGCCAAGACCACGAAGCGGTTGGTATAGGCCAGCATCAGCAAACTAATGGCCGGGAACAGCAGTGCCGGTGTCGTCAATGTGAAGTCGTCCATGGCTCCCCTTTCTATGGCTAGGCTTTGCTGGAAACATGCTGCTGGCTCGGTGTGGCGCGCACGGCGGTCCGCGGAGCCCGGCGCTCAATGGCTGCCAAGGAGATCTCGATGGTTTCTGCCGCCTCCGCCGGTGTCATGGTACCCACCGTCACCATGTCCTGCGGCCGGATGGTGTTCCAGACAAAGTTTAGACCTTGAAACGGGGGAATCCGGCCAGCGCCCATAGGTTTAATGGTCATGACGGGGTGTTTTGCTTCGTGGATAATGCGAGCCACCCAGTCCACTTCAATCTGCATCATGAAGCCCATGGAATTATAGATCTGAATATACGTTTCCACATCTTCATCCTGTTCGTCCGCATACACAACAACCTCAGGCATATGAGCCGAGAGGCCTGGAAGCATCTCCCGTTCACGGATCATCGCCGTGTAATCGCCCAGACGACGGATTTTGCGGATACTTTTGTCAATGAGCTGTTCCACCGACGAATGATGCGGCATACAGAACACTGCGCCATTACCCTTTACACGGTCAAACAATGCCGCCGTTTCACTGCGGGCTGCGTCCGTATCTTCAATAGGGATGATAGGTGTATCAACTCGAATCGCCTCCACGCCCGTGCGATCTTCAGCTTCGCTAATGGCATCCAAAGCCAGTGGATTCTGGGTTAAAGGACCCATCACTGTATCAACACCTGCCTTGAAAAAAACCTCCATGACATCCGCCACTGTTCGATAATCAGCATGGCTTGTTTTGATCCAAGCATCTTTAGCAGGCGTCTGGTGACTCCAACCGAGGAACCAATTGGTTCCAACGATCAGGCGCGATACACTGACGCCGCCTACGGTCGTTCTGGGAAACATAGTCATTAGCCTCGCCTCAATTTCTAATTAGGATGAAAAAATGCGCTGTTGCGCTTCGTCAATCTGCTGCCATTCAGCGGCACTTAACTCCCAAGTACCGGCAGCAGCGTTTTCAGCCGCCTGTGCTTCCGTCTTACAGCCAACGAGAGCCGTGGTAATACCATCCTGCTGCACAACCCAGTTGATGGCCACCTGTGCAACGGGCTTCTGCCGCTGGGCGGCTACCTCCCTCAACACATCCACCAAGGCCTGTGCCTTGCTCCAAAACGGTTCCTTAAAGAATGGATAAAAATGACCGCGTTTATCGTCCTCAGGAAACTGCGGCTGCTCTTTGTATTTACCGGTCAATACCCCTGCCGCTAGGGACCCGTAGGATAAGACACCGATGGTATGGGCTCGGCAATACGGCAGCGTCTCTGTTTCTAACTCACGCTGCAGCAGGGAATACTGAGGCTGCAGGCTCACAAGGTCA
>SLOZ01000373.1 GCA_007132255.1 Limnochordia bacterium
ATCCGGATGCGATTTTGACCAATGTGGGCAGCCAGGTCGGCGACGTTCTTTTCTTGACCAAACCGTTGGGTGTGGGCATTATCAACACGGCGCAGACTGTGGGTGAAGCACCGGAGAGTGCCGTTAAAAAAGCCATTGCCAGTATGGTGGCCTTGAACAAAGAGGCAGCCGCCATTATGCAGAAGTATGATGTGCATGCCTGTACAGATGTTACCGGCTTTGGGTTTTTGGGCCATCTGCACGAGATGATGGGTGATGGATTCTCGATCGAAATTGATTCCGCAAGTGTGCCGATGATTCCGGAAGCCTTGGAGTTGGCCGATGAGTTTATGCTGACAGCGGCGGCGCAGCGGAACCGCAACAGTCTGGAGAACGTGGTCTTCTTCGATGGTGTTCGTTTTGCCGTGGAAGAGGTTCTGCTCGATCCGCAGACGTCTGGAGGCCTTTTGTTCAGTGTGCCTGCGTCCGAGGCGGACGCTGTTTTGGCAGATCTGCGCACAATAGAAATGCCAGTGGGGCAAGTGGGACGGGTAACGAAGCGCCAGGACTGGGATATCATTGTACGGTAGTTGCGTTTCCGCTGCGTTATCGATGGCTGCGGTGGTTCTGGGCCGTTTTGCTGAACTGCCAGCTTTGGGCGTTGGAAGCCGGCTGTGAAACAGGCCTGCTAGGGGCTGCATCGAAACCTCTGTGTGGAAATATATTCTAAGTACCTGGTAGTTGGAAAGAAATCCTAAATCACGTCAAAGGAGGCCGTTGATCGATGGAACGACGAACCGTTGACGGTCGCGGGCTGCAGTGCCCGAGGCCAGTGATTCACACGAAGCGAGTTATCAAGGACATGACAACCGGCGTCGTTGAGGTTACCGTGGACAATGAAATAGCAGTCCAGAACTTGGCTAAGATGGCCGTCCAGATGGGCCTTTCTTGGTCTTCGCAGGTGATAAGTGATGCGGAGTATGTTGTTGAGATTCGTGTGGGTGAAACAAACCCTGAATCGGAGCAGTCCAGCGATCCCCCAACACGCGATGTAGACCAGAGCCAAGCAGTTGTGGCTGCGACGACCAATAGAACGCCGAGCGGTCCCGTGGTTGTGGTCCTTGCTTCGGATCGGATGGGTGAAGGGGACGATGAGTTGGGTAAGACGTTGATGAAGGCGTTTGTCTATGCGCTGACAGAAGCAGACACAGTTCCCGACCAAATCCTCCTGTATAACGGCGGCGTGCGTCTGGCGGTGGAGGATTCCGATGCCGTTCAGGATTTGGTAACCCTGCGTGATCGGGGCGTGGACGTTATGAGCTGCGGCGCTTGTCTCAGTTTCTATGAGCTCACGGATAGACTCGCCGTCGGCACCGTGACCAACATGTATGCCATTGTGGAGACGCTGCTGGCGGCTTCTAAGGTGATTCGGCCTTAAGCAGCGATGACAGATGCTGCCCAGTCATAGACCCCATGCCTGAAGGCGGCGTTTGGTGAAACGGGCCAGCAGCAAATCGCCAGCAACAAATGGCCAGCAGCAAATGGTAAGCAGCAATTAGCGAGCAGCAAATAGAAGCAACGGGTAGCAAGTCGCGAAAAAAAAAGGTGCCTTTATCCCAGCGTGCTGTGCACTTGGGGTTAGGCACCTTTTTATGCGTGAATTCAGCCGGTCAGATATGGTTTCCCAATCTCCCACGGTGGGGCCGCCTGGCCGCGGCCTGCCGCAACCGAATCAATCTTCGGCAGTCGCGTTTTGGTTCCATCCCTGTGCTCGCTCATGCTTTACTGGGTTGACCTTCGTGACTGCACCTCGTACCAACAGGGCTCCGAAAGAAGCCACGATGGCTGCCAGCCAAACGGCCCCTTGGTAACTTCCACTCAAATCGAAGAGCAGTCCTCCCATGGCCGGGCCCGAAATACCAGCTAAACCATAGAAGAGGAAGACCCATGGGTAATAACGGGCCAGGCCCTGCGGGCCGAACCGCTGGGTTATCGTCGCTGCGAAGACGACAAAGTTGGCACCAAAGCCAAATCCGATGGCTCCAGCAACAAAGGGGAACAAGAACATCGGTAATCCCGACAGTGTCAGAACCGTCACCACCACAGCCAGTGCCCACAAAGAAAGCGGCAGCACCATTTGCTGGTAGCGATCGAACAGCCAACCCCAACTCAACCTACCCAGTCCATTGCCGATGGCAAATGCTGCCACTGACCACGTTGCCAGCTGGCCGGAGGCGCCACGAATCAGGGCCATGGGACCGAGATTGCCAACTACGAGCAGTCCAGCAAAGGTTCCGCAGAACATGGCAGCACTCAAGAGTTTGAACGCCCTGCTGCGGAGAAAATCCTCCGACACGGTGTTTTGATCGCGACCCAAGGCTTTTGGTTCATAGCCTTTCGGCAGGGAAAGGAACTGAGCGGCAGCAACGACAACGACGCCGTAGACAACTCCGATCCATCCAAAGATGGGTAGGACATCGATACCCGCTGCCAAAGCCGCATTGACGACATTGGACAGCACAACGGCACCGGCTCCGAAGCCGGCGACCACGATGCCCGTTATGAGCCCTTTTCGCTGAGGAAACCAAGCAATGCTTGTGCTCATGGGGCAGATATAACCAAACCCAATGCCGATACCTGAGATGCCGGCTATGCCGATGAGCAGTAGAAGGTAGGAACCGCCTGACTGCGATGCCAGGAGATGCCCGGCCCCAAACAGTGCGCCACCGATTGTACTGGTCAGCCGGGGACCCAGCACCGTAAGGACTTTGCTGGCTGCTGTCATACTGACAGTGAAGCAAGCAATGGTAAGGCCGAAGATGAGTTGGGTCTGCATGGAGGTCAGGTGATATTCGCTGATCAGCGCTGGCACAAAACTGCTCCAAGCATAGATGCCACCTAGGGCCAATTGGATTACCACTGCCGCGGCAGCAATGAAATATTTCTGCAATATAGCGCCCTCATTTCTGAAGTGTTCTTGGCAGCGAATGTCCGCAAAATTCCTGTTGAATAATATTTGACAAACCTCTAGAGATTACCTTCTAGAAGGTCTTTGCTTAGTATCAGGTTGTTGTTTTGGCGCCAAA
>SLOZ01000085.1 GCA_007132255.1 Limnochordia bacterium
CATGTTGGATCTCCACATTACAGAACACGGCTATACTGAGATCTTCCCACCGTTCATCGTTAACAAGGACAGCGCTCGGGGAACGGGCCAGCTGCCGAAGTTCGGTGAAGACATGTTCAAGTTGGAGGGCCTAGATCAGTACTTGATTCCCACAGCAGAAGTCCCTGTGACGAACCTCTACCGTGACGAAATTCTTGATCCCGATCAGGTTCCCACATACCATGTGGCATATTCGGCTAACTTCCGTTCCGAAGCTGGAGCCCACGGTCGTGACACTCGGGGTGTGATTCGGGTACACCAGTTCAACAAGGTCGAATTGGTTAAGTTTGTCGCTCCTGAGACATCCTATGAAGAGCTGGAAAAGCTTTTGAACAATGCTGAAACTGTTTTGCAGCGGTTGGGTCTTCCCTATCGGGTGACGCAAATGTGCACTGCTGATTTGGGCTTTACAGCAGCCAAGAAGTACGACCCAGAAGTTTGGATGCCTTCGTATGACAAGTATGTGGAAATCTCCAGTTGTTCCAACTTTGAAGATTTCCAGGCCCGGAGAGCCAATATCCGTTTTCGGCGAGAGCGGGGAGCCAAACCGGAATTTGTTCACACTCTAAATGGCTCGGGCGTCGCCATCAGTCGCTGCTTGGCTGCAGTGCTTGAGAATTATCAGAACGAAGATGGCAGCGTAACTGTACCAGAGGTTTTGCGCCCATACATGGGCGGTTTGGAAGTCATTGCCAAAGCTTGAAGCGTGTTACTTTGGTGAAGGCGGCAATCGTGACTGCGAGGCAGGGTGTCTCAGGTTTAACGGAACGGCGAAAACGCTATATGCAATGTCCGAATGAATAAGATGTCCTGACGCCTTGCCGCAGTTAAACTGCTGACACAATGGAAAGAAGGGATGAGCGGAATCGTTCGATACGGGTGCGAGCAGACCTGCTGCAAACAGGGGGAAAGGGGTTATTGGAATGTTTGCGTTTTTGGGACCCAAGCGCATCGAAGGCTTGGAAGGAATTGATTTGGTACTGGAAAAGGAAAATCAAGCCGATATTCACAAGGGGTACGTTCCCAGTTATGATTACGCCATGGTCTTGCACGGAACCGATACCAAGGTAGGAGGCGTCTGTCTGCGAATCGGCGAAAACACCAATATCTATTTCGGCGGACACATCGGCTACGGAGTTGATCAACCGCACCGAGGACACGGCTTTGCTGCTAAGGCCTGCCGCTTGTTGGCTCCGCTGGCCAGAGCCCACGGTATGGAGGAAGTGGTCATTACGTGCAATCCGGAGAACATTCCATCGCAGCGGACGTGCGAGCGGCTCGGCGCTCAACTAGTCAATGTGGTAGATCTTCCTGAGGACAACGAGATGTACTTGGCAGGAGAACGTCACAAATGCCGCTATATTTGGTGTTTGAAAGAGTAATGTGAGGTGGTGTTATGACCATAGAGCTGCAGAATTATCCTAGCGAACCGGGGTTTACTGATGCATTCCTGGAGGTTTCCGACTTCCTGAAGCGGATTAACCAGCGTACGATCACAACATTGAACTTTGAATGGGCCCGCTGGGAGTGGATGTTTTCTCTACCCTATCTGAAGGAAGAATATCTTGAAAGGATCGGCCTTTGGAAGGACGATGGCCGTTTGGTGGCATTGGCTACGTACGAAACAGACATTGATGAAGCCTTTATCTGTGTGGACCCTGAATACGATCATTTGAAGCCTGATGCTATCCAATACGTGAAGGGCACATTTGCCAAGACCCATAAGATCTTCATCGATGACTGCGATCGCCCACTACAGCGAGCGGCAAGGCAGCATGGCTATCGAGCCACGGAAGATCGTCAGTCAGCAGCGCGTTTTGAGATCGCAGATAATCTAGCTTACACGCTTCCTGATGGTTTTTCGGTGCTCAGTCTGGCAGAGCGGCTCGATCTAGTTGCTTACAGTAGAGTTCTCTGGAGAGGTTTTGACCACCAAGGCGAGCCTCCATTGACCGAGGAGCAGCTTCGGAACGTGGAGCGCAATTTCCGCGGACCGCACGTTAACTTGCACCATAAGATTGCAGTGGTGGCACCTAACGGTGAGTTCGCTGCCTTTTGCGGCATGTGGTACCAGCCGGATACCGACTATGCGCTTGTGGAGCCAGTGGCTACCGATCCCCGGTATCGGAAGATGGGTTTGGGCCGGGCTGTTGTGCTTGAGGGCATTCGCCGGTGCGCGATGGATGGAGCTAAGGCAGCGTATGTCGGTTCATCCCAACAATTCTACTACAACATTGGTTTTGCACCGGATTCCACAGCCTCAGCCTGGCGCCCTTCGCCATAGTGGTTGGCATCTGGGTTAAGCCGATACCCGCTAGGTCACGTGAACAACCAATTTCTACCGCAAGGCTCAAAGGAATGGAAGTTACTTTTTCAATTAAAGCCGATACCTGCCGATACCTGCTCCGATACCTGCTAGGCTGTTCAGCGCAAATGTCACCTTGCGGTACTGGTCCACCTGTAGTATAATATAGCTTGGTGCGGAGGGGTGCCAGAGTGGACGATTGGAGCGGTCTTGAAAACCGTCGAGGGTTCGCGCCCTCCGTGGGTTCGAATCCCACCCCCTCCGCCAGCCTTATCTAATCTTGATATCGCTAGGACGGAAAATCCCTTCATACAGGGGTTTTCGCTGTTTATAGGCTTCGAAAGCTAGTGCGCCTTTTGTTTCAATTCTGCTTGCGCTTTTCGTCGCAAGCGTTCAGGTCGTAGGGTATGCTCACAGGAACTGACGAAGAAGGGAGCAGGGATCGTGGAAAATCGCGAATTTACCCAAGAGGTTCTGCAGGAAATTCAGGATCGCTGGTCTCCACGGGCATTCGATCCCGAGAAGAATGTCGCTAAGGAAGACCTAATCGGATTGATGGAGGCAGCTCGTTATGCACCTTCGTGTGTTAACCAACAACCTTGGAGCTATATCATCGGCCAGCGGGGCAACGAGGTGTATGAGAAGATCAGAGCATCGTTAACAGCGAGCAACCAGGAGTGGGCAGTGAATGCCGCGGTTCTAATGGTGATGGTATCCAAA
>SLOZ01000481.1 GCA_007132255.1 Limnochordia bacterium
AAAGAGCTGAAGTGAGTACTGCTGAAGAGCCGGATGTGTTAATAGCACAAGTCCGGTTCTGTGAGGGACTGATATCTCTCACGTGTAACAAGAAAAGGGGAGATAGAAATGTCTACTCAACGACGTTTGGTGGATCTGCGGGCAAAACCGTATAATTTGTTGGAAGAGCAGGTTCAATGGGTTGAGGACACCATTGCAGCGATGTCGGATGAAGAGAAGGTAGGCCAGTTGTTCACGAACCTTTTCCATTTTGGCCAAGATGGCTTTAGTGGCAACAAACTCACCAACAAGGAAATCCTGGAGCAGTACCATATTGGCGGTGCTCGCTATCTGGGGGGGAGTAAGGAACAGGTTCAGGATCTGATCAACGATCTCCAAACCCATGCCAAGATTCCCCTGCTCGTTGCAGCCAACTGTGACTCCGGCGGCAACGGTGCCTGCAAGGATGGAACCTACATTGCCTCGGCAGCCCATGCTGAAGCAGCGGGAGATCCGCAGGTGGCCTACAATGTCGGTCTGGTGTCTGCTCGGGAAGCGACGGCCCTCGGCGTGAATGTCAACTTCGATCCAGCGGTGGATATTCTCAAGAACTGGCGCAACACCATCGTCAACACGCGTGCCTACGGCACCAACGCTGC
Organism: Limnochordia bacterium; assembly: GCA_007132255.1. Taxonomy (GTDB): domain Bacteria; phylum Bacillota; class Limnochordia; order Darwinibacteriales; family B1SED10-159; genus SLOZ01. Next base: position 639 of record SLOZ01000481.1, read on the forward strand.
CGCTGTGATCCAGTACACCAGCGCCTACCTGGACGGGTTGACCGCCGAGCGTGAGGTCATTCAGTGTATCAAACACTTTCCCGGGGACGGTACCGAGGAGCGCGACCAGCATCTAGTGCTGGGTGTCAATGAACTGAGCTGCGAGGAGTGGGACGATTCGTTCGGCCGTGTCTACGAACATCACATTGCGCGCGGTGTGGAGATGATCATGGCCGGTCACATCGCTTTGCCAGAATACCAGAAACGTCTGCGTCCCGAACTGGAAGACAAAGATATTCTGCCCGCAACGCTGGCCGCAGAGCTCATCCAGGATTTGCTCAAGGAGCAGCTGGGCTTCAACGGCATGGTGATCACCGATGCCAGCCATATGCTGGGTATGAGCGCAGCCATGCGCCGGGAAGACTACGTCCCCGGATCCATTGCCGCGGGCTGTGACATGTTCCTTTTCTTCAATGACATGGATGAGGATTTCCACTTCATGCTCAATGGATACCAAAACGGTGTGATCACTGAAGAACGGATGCAGGATGCTCTGCGCCGTGTCTTAGGACTCAAAGCCAAGTTGAACTTGCACAAGAAAAGGCTCGAAGGTACGCTTCTGCGTAAGCCCGAGGAACTGGCTGTTATCGGCTGTGAAGAGCACCTGGCCCTTCGAGCCGACGCCGCCGACAAAGGTATCACTCTGGTCAAGGATACCTGGGGCCAACTGCCCATTCGCCCCGAGACGCACAAACGCATCCGCCTCTATTATCTGGAAGGCGAGTCTGGCGGACTTATGCAGACCGCTAGTTCTCTGGATACCATTGTACAGGAGCTCGAAAGCCGCGGCTTCGAAGTGACCGTGAATGATGGGGCCAGTCGAGTCAAGGGTTCTACGTTGAAGTATCGCGACGAAGTCGATGCGGCGTTAATCTTTGCCGACGTCATCGGCTATGCGGCCGAGAACAACTACCGTATTCGCTGGAAGGCTCCGATGAGCAACGAAGTGCCCTGGTATGTCTGGGAGGTACCAACTGTCTTTGTTTCGCTGAACTTCACCACGCATCTGCATGATGTGACCATGGTTAAGACATTTATCAATGCCTACCACAACAATTCAGACGTGATCCAACAGGTGGTTGACAAACTCATGGGCGAGTCCGAATTCAAAGGCACGCCTAACGAGAATGTCTGGACCGAGAAGTGGCAGGCGAAGTTATAGATGCCGTTCCGAAGGCGGATTGCGTTCCGCGGTTATTATGGGATAGGAGGGTATGGATGGACCAATACGCTGACAAGCTGCGCAGTCTGCAGCCAGAACACCATTACTTGATCGGGATTGACTCCGATGGCTGTGCCTTTGATACCATGGAGATCAAGCATAAAGAGTGTTTCATCCCCCAGATCATCAACAGCTGGGATCTGCAGGCCGTTTCGAAATACGCTCGAGAGACGGCGGAGTTTGTGAACCTGTATTCCCGAAGCCGGGGCGTTAATCGCTTTCCCGGACTGCTAAAAGTTCTGGATTTGTTGGCAGAGCGCGCCGAAGTACAGCATCGCAAGGTATCGCTCCCGGATATGGAGCCTCTGCGGCGTTGGATTCAAGAGGAGACGCGGCTCGGCAATCCAGCTTTGCACGAACGGGTCCAGCAGAATGGTGATCCGATTTTGGCCCGGGCGTTGGCTTGGTCTAAAGCCGTTAATGAAGCTATCAGTACCATCGTGAGGCATGTGCCGCCCTTTCCCTTTGTCCGCGAAAGTCTGCAAAAAGCGGCAGTCAACGCTGATGTCCTTGTGGTCTCGGCGACGCCCGTGGAGGCCTTGGCCAGAGAGTGGGAGGAGCACGGTCTGTCGCAATACGTGAAGGTCATCGGTGGTCAAGAGATGGGGACCAAAACGGAAATCTTAAGGTTAGCTAGGTCTCACGGCTACCTGGAGAAGCACGTCCTGATGGTCGGTGACGCCTTGGGTGATCTGCAGGCCGCTCAGGATAACGGCGTCTTGTTCTATCCCATCAACCCTGGCGATGAAGAGCGATCTTGGCAGCGTTTCCATGACGAGGTTCTGGACAAGTTCTTCGGCGGTGCGTATGCAGGGGACTATGAAGCTCAAGTCATTGCCGAATTTTCTGACCGCCTCCCCGGAAAACCACCCTGGAAGTGATCGGTGTGTGGAGCTCATCTCTGAGCCAAAGGTATGGCGGTGTGACCGGCAGATATGTTCGGTCGTATGTAATGATGGGCAACGAACGACAAAAGAACGTCGAGGTGTGCGGCTTTGGCCGCTTGCTTCGGCGTTTTGCGCGTTCTGCCAAATCACTGGCTCCTACTGCAGGTTTTTGGAAAGTAGGAAGCGAAGCAATCAACCAAACACCCATTATCACTGCAAGCATCCCTGTTTTCAGGCCCGCTTCGAAAAAGCTGGACACGGTT
>SLOZ01000079.1 GCA_007132255.1 Limnochordia bacterium
AACCGAACCTTACGGGTATGGCCAATCCCTTTATATCTTCTGGATTAAAACGTCCCTGCTGTAGGAGATGAGCAATGGCACTCACCATGGCCTGGAGCATCTGGTCTTGTGCCTTTGCTGGCCGCTCCTGCAGCGATTCCACCCCACCTTTGATCGCTGTGCCCAGATATGTCCGGCGCAGCCGCAGGGCCAATTGCTCAAAATACGCCTCCAAGTAATGGGATTGACTGCTTTCCGGGAATCCCGACTGAATGAAAAAGCTTATACTTCCCGCTGCAGGCCGCAGCAGCTCAAGAAACTCCATCACATGGGAGGGCATTGCGTGGACATATAAGGGCATGAAGAACATCACATGCTTCTCGCTCCCAAAGGCTTCGATCCACTGGGGCCATTGATCTCGTTGTTTCAGATCACGAATCTCAACTCTGTCGCCTAGCGTTTCGACAGCCTGCTCTAGAATTAGCCCAGAATTGCTCTTGCTTCGTCTGGGGGATCCATTGTAGATGACCAATTGCTCTATGGGTTCTGTGGAACCAAAGGCCACCGCCTTGTTGCGAGCCTTCCTAGGCTGGAGAAGTCGGACATGGGGGCTTTCCCCTGCTGCGAAACGGAAGGCCTTCGATTTGAAATGGTAAGCCGTTCGATACAGATAGTCCTCAATCACCTGATCTTCTTGCTCCGTCAAGCCTACCGGATCGTAGCAAAACACCATGTCCGGATACTTTGGGTATCTGGCGCGATGATGACATTCACCAGCGACGATTTCGATATACGGATGGTAATGGGGAATGGTTCTGTCCAAGAATGCCTTAGCTTTGTGGTTGATGAACCCCTGCGCTGTATCCATCAATAAAATGACCGTATCACTGTTAACATATTTTGGATACGACGCAGCCAGCGGATCCGGCAGCACGCAGCGTCCAGGGGTCTTCAGCCAACAGCTCCAACAGCCAATACAGGCAGCGATGGGTTGCTTGCCTAACCGTACAATCTCCAGCGTATCATCGTAGACATTCCGTACGGCTGCCAAAAGACGTTCATCTGGCGTTTCTCTCAGGTCAAATACGGTGTTCATTGGCACATCTCCCTGCTTCATATGTGAAACGTGGTTTTAGTTCCTATTGCTGTTCCAAACTCTCAGCCCTAGAATGAGCAAGTCAACGACGAGTTCGTCCACCCATGCCGGAAGCTATGGCAAGGGCAGCCATCGTTGCTCCCGACTTCACTCAGCACTGCTTCCTTTGCTTTCGCCCTACTTCGCCCATATCCCTGCACCTCGTCGCGGTTAACGGCGACCCAACTGCGCGGACAACGTGGCCTCGCCGATCATAGCCTAGAGCGCACTGCAAAACGGCATCTGTACAGACTCCGTCATCGGCAGCCACATGCTGAAAGGATTTTAGGAACTCGAGGAGAACGAGACTAGAAAGGTCCCAAGAGACAAACGACGCTGACTCCAGCGCTTAGGCGAGAACTGCCGAGACATGTCAGCCGCCGGCCACGGTTTCGCCGGTCCCACGAAGGGTTAAACATTCGGTTCCTCACGGATGTTGAGAAGTCGCCGATGTTGCAGACCGAGGTGCACGGTGGGTTTTATGAAGAAGGAGGAGATATCGCATGGCTGGCAGGAAACGCGTTCGGATGCTTCTGTTCACGGTCTCGCTGTGGGTTTTTGTCGTCGGTATGGCGGCAACGGGCGCGGCTGAATCCCTGGATGGTCTTTGGCAGCTGCAGGGATGGGTAGGGTCTTACCCTACCACGGCAGTCCTGGAGATTGAAGGTCTCCGAACCCAGGGGTTCTACAGCTATGACCGCTTCCAGCAGCAAATCCCGTTGCTGGGCATCATCGAGCGCTCTGGTGCCTTAGTTATGTTTGAGTTGGATGCTGCAGACAACCGGACCGGTACTTTCAGCGGTGTGTTGAGCGAAGTCGGTTTTGCAGGCCATTGGGCGGATCCCGAAACGGAGCACCACTTAAAGGTGTATTGGGAAACCGTCGCTCGAGACGTGTGGTCTGGCGTCTGGAATCGTGCCTTCGTCGGAGCAGACGGTCAGTGGAAACGGGCCATTCATGAGTCCGCCAGCGTCGAATTTTGGGATTGGAATGGAGAAACGGCAGCTATGGAGGTTTGGGCTTCTAGTGGGTCCCATATGGGCTTCGCCGAAGGCCAAGTCAGCATCGATGGCAAAACGGCAGTATTTCACGATCCCGATCTCGGCGGCATGTTTCGCTTTGAGCGCCAAGGCAGTAACCTCGTCGTTACCGCAGAAGGGGCCGATGTTTATGCTGGATTCGGCGTGGGCTTTGACGGTGTCTATCGTCAGCAGCTTGGACCGGAGTCCGATCCCACACTCTGGGATCTGGGCGTTTTTCCAACGCAGGAGTTGGATGCAGCCTTTCGCGAGTTAGTGGGTGAGCATTACTACGAGAAATACTTGTCCACCTTTCATCTGTTCCAGTTTCGCGAGGACAGCGATGGTTTGGATGCGGTTGTCGTTGACGGCTTTGTGCGCGGGCTGGCAGGTGATATGTTCGGACGCATCATGTATACCAGAGATGGCTACTTCATAGCGGCTATCAGCGAAGGCGATGGCTGGTTAACCTATATTTCCAACCACCCTCGCTTCAAATTTGACATTCCCAAAACATTCGAAGACCTGCGCGACCGTCTGGCCTTTGGCTGATTCTCTTGCCACAACATCCCACGAGCGTGAACCCGGTACAATGAAACATGTGACTAAATGGGTTGAGTCCTTCAAACTACGATGTTAAGGAGTCGAGTAGAACAATGGCAGAACTTCCGAATATAGTCTTTTTCTTAGTCGATGATCTAGGATGGCATGACCTTGGTGTTGAGGGCAGCACATTCTATCAAAGCCCGAATATAGACCGTATTGCCAACGAAGGCATGCGCTTTACCAATGGATATGCCCCTTGTCAAGTGTGTAGTCCATCGCGGGCTAGTATTCTGACAGGCAAATACACACCAAGGCATGGTATCACGGATTGGATAGGGGCCGCGTCCGGAGAGGCCTGGCGAGCA
>SLOZ01000332.1 GCA_007132255.1 Limnochordia bacterium
AACCGCGATGGAATGTTGTTGACGAACACGCGCCTTGGGCAATATCGGCAGGGGTCAGTGTTGAGTGCTACCATAGATACGCAAGCGGTACAGTGGGGGGCCGAAGGGATTCGGTCTGGTGATGAAGACTTTAGCCGCCAGGGTCGTTACCGAAACCATCTTGACAATGAAGTGCTCGGAGACGTGGCGGTCGTTCCGTTAGGCGACGAACTGGTGGCATTGGTCGTCGAAGTGGATGTGGATGAAGCTTTTGCCGCAGTTTTTACGCTGCGCAACATGATGATCGTCGTCGTTTTGGCTATTCTGCTCTTAGGTATCTTGATAGCCTATGCCATTGCTCGCTCCATCGCCAGGCCCGCAGCTGAAATGGTCAGAGTCATTCAAACCGCTGCCACAGGAGATTTGACCGTGGCTGCCAAGATCACGACCGGCGATGAGTTGGGCATTATGGGCACGGCGTTGAACAAGATGCTTGAAGATCTGCGAGCCATGATGGCCAAGGTTGTGGATGGGGCCGACCAGACATCCACGAACTCTGGGGAAGTGGCCTCGGCGGTTCAGGAGACCGCAGCCTCTGTGGAAGAGGTCGCTAGTACAGCGAACCAATTTGCTTCGACCATTGAAACCACCAGTAGTAACAGCCAGAGGATGGCCGAATTGGCGCAGAGTACCATGGAGAAAACGGATCTCGGTGCTGAGCAGATCCAGAAGACGGTGGCAACCATGCAGTCCATCAATACCACTGTGGAAGCGCTCAGCAAGGAAATTTCCGGTCTGGACAGCCAGTCGGAAAAAATCCGGTCCATTGTGGACATTATTACGAGCATTGCTGATCAAACCAACCTCTTGGCATTGAATGCTGCCATTGAAGCGGCTCGAGCCGGTGAACATGGACGAGGGTTCGCTGTGGTGGCCGAAGAAGTCCGCAAGCTGGCAGAGCAATCTGGCCGAGCTGCCGGAGAGATCACCAATGTGATTGGCGAGATGCGCAATGTTGTTCAAGGTACCGTAGCGAAATCGCAGGAAAGTTCCAGCCAAGTGACAGAGGGAGCATCCTTGGTGCAAAGCAGTGGCGAGATGTTTACGGAGATCCAGAACATTATTCAACAGTTGACCGACGGTATCCAAAGCATCGCTGCAGCCAGTCAAGAGTTGGCCTCCGGCGGCGAAGAGATTGCTGCCAGCAGTGAGGAACAGTCAGCATCTGTCGAGCAGATCGGGGCCTCCATCCAGAATGTTGCCAATGTGGCGGATCAACTCAAGGAGTTGGTCAACCAGTTCAAGATCTGACAGGCTGAGCCAACAGACGTTGGCGAATAACAGTGTTGACCAGCTGGTGCGTTCGACAGTGAATTTCGTTATGATGTCAGGGTCCAGGGGGTCACCGGACCGAAGAGATAAGGATTCGTTTCTGCAAGCACTGTGATTCGATTGTCGTCTTGGTGTTGGAGCGGGCACAGATACAGCAACACAGACACCCAAAGACCTTTGGGTGTCTGTGTTGCATTTTGTACTCCTATTGTCGTCGCGAACGTGAAACTCACCTACGTGCAAGCAGACCTCAAAGTGATTTTGGGCACAATCCTTCTCCTTAGGCATGTATCGATCACACAACCATTTCTATGTTCGGCGTTTCAGAAACCGTTCACGGCTATGTACCAGCAGACTTGGCTAGAAAACCGGCAGCCTGTCCTATAGAGAACAATGCGTGGTTTATGACCGAGCACGAAACGCCGTTTAGCAGGCGTTTCTCCGAGCTGAACTACGAACTTTGAGCGTTGAAACACGTCTGTGCAACAGGCCTGCTAGCCACCCATAACAGGGAAGTCGTGTCGTCTGGGACCAAAGGAACAGTGCCCTCCCAGTGGAGGAGTAGGGTATGACGAGCTTCGTTTTGTACGACGAAAATCGACGAAAAGCAATATGCATGCGACGTAAGTCTTAGACAGCGAAAGCTGAATGTGCTAAGATAGAAAAGCCGGAGCCCTAAAGCAGACTGACTGTACCGGTGCGGCTCGTTGACGTACCTGTTTCCTGTATCCATGAAGGAAGCGGTGCTAATCAGCTTTTTGCGCCGGATTTGCCTTGCTGACGGTGGCAATGAAACAGACCTCGAAGGAGGCTGCCGCGCCGATGGTCCGATGTTCAGTCGGGCTTCACACAAAAATAGATCAGATGATCAGACACTGTTGATCTGCTGCTGACGTTCTCTGATGAAAGGGGCAGAAGCATATGGAACACATGAAAGGTCAGGTTGATGCCTTCGAGAAGGCTTTGCTTCAGATGGACCGGCTTCAGGCCACTGCAATCTTTGAGGGCTGCTTTTCGGACGCGTTGGGCGTGGCAGTTCTGGAACACTTGACCATAGCAGCCCTAGAGAGAATCGGAACCGGATGGGAAACAGGGCGGCTGTCGTTAGCGCAGGTCTACATGAGCGGCATTATCTGCGAAGAACTGATGGATACATTTGTGGCCACACAAAGCGGTGAGCGCAAACAAAGGCCTCGCATGGCCATTGCTGTTTTGCAGGACCACCATGCCTTGGGGAAACGCATAGTTTCTTCGGTGCTGCGCGCCAGCGGTTATGACGTATTGGACTTTGGCTGTGGATTGAGTGTCGAACAGATTGTTGAAAAAACTGTCCAACAGCCGATTGATGTTTTGTTGATTTCCACACTCATGCTGCCGTCGGCGCTGCAGGTGAAAGATGTCGTAGCGGCACTGCGCCAACGCGAGAATTCGACGAAAGTTATTGTGGGTGGGGCACCATTCCGGATGGACCATGATCTATGGCGGCGAGTCGACGCCGATGCTCATGGCAGGACCGCCACCGATGTCATGCCAATCATCGAAGCGCTGCTGGAAAAGGGGGTATGACCATGACATCGATGGAACGCGTCTTGACGACACTGAGTCATCAGGAGCCGGATCGCGTGCCGGTTTTCCACCTAGTATCGTTTTATGGAGCCAAAGAACTGGGCATGTCCATCCCGGAGTATTTTTCCAAGCCGGAACACGTGGTTGCGGGGCAGCTGCGGATGCGC
>SLOZ01000026.1 GCA_007132255.1 Limnochordia bacterium
CTGAATCCTCTTAGAGTTCTAGACCAAAAACGCCAGCGAGTCGATGATTGGCAGCTGCGACTGTTGCAGGCCCAAAAACAGCATCAAAGCCAACGGGTGCACCGTTTGGCTGCTCTCCAGCAAAGACCGGTCTTGATGGCGCCCCAACGAATGCTCTTACAGCGGAGGCAGTATCTGGAACATTGCTTGTCGTCGATGATACGGATGCAGACCCAAAGCCTGACCTTGAAGCGCAGTGCATTTGCCAACTACGTCTCACAGTTGGATACGCTCAGTCCGTTGGCTGTGTTGGCCAGAGGGTACGCCGTGGCGCAGCGCAGGACAGGCCAAGTGGTTCGTAGGTGGGACGATGTGGCCTGCGGTGAATCGCTGCTCTTAATCCTCCAGCAAGGGTATCTGACCTGTAAGGTAGAGAAAGGGGAAGAACATGGAAAATATGACCTATGAAGACGCAATTCAGCGTCTTGAAGACGTGGTAAAGCAGCTGGAATCGGGTGAAATTCCTCTGCAGAAGTCCATGGAATTATTCGAGGAAGGCGTAGCCCTCGCCAAATTTTGCAGTCAGCAGTTAGACGATGCCGAAGCGAAGGTGCAGGTTCTTCTAGAGAAGGATGGACAGAATTTGCGTGAAGCCTTTGATCTTGAGGGGGGCAACGGCGAATGACCATCGAAGAGTACTTAGTTGAGAAGGCGACGATGATAGAAAACGCCCTAGAGCAAGCTTTGCCAGGTGTTTCAGAAGAGCCCAGTGCTGTGCACGAGGCCATGCGCTACTCCTGTCTAGGCGGTGGCAAACGGCTGCGAGCAATCCTTGCTATGGCGGCCTGCCGGGCTGTTGGTGGGCAGGAAAAGGATGCTTTGGGCTTTGCTTTGGCGCTGGAGATGATTCATGCATACTCATTGGTTCATGACGATCTACCGGCTATGGATGATGATGATTATCGCAGGGGTAAACTGACAAGCCATAAAGTCTACGGCGAAGGCATGGCTGTTTTAGTTGGTGATGCGCTGCTGACACAGGCCATGGAACAAATGGCTAAACTTCCCGAGTTGTATGCGATCACACTTCCCACAGCGTTCCGTTTGCTTTTGGCTGTAACAAAAGCCAGTGGGACGAAGGGAATGATTGGTGGCCAGGTATTGGATCTTCAGTATGCCGGACAGGACGTGGACAAGCAAGTCTTGGAGACAATTCATCGCAAGAAGACCGGTGCCTTGTTCCAAGTCGCATTAACAGGTGGAGCGATGATTGGCGGAGCTAAAAATGATGAGTTGGCCGCCCTAATCCGCTATGCTGAGAATTTTGGATTGGCTTTCCAAATCACAGATGACATTCTTGATGTGATCGGTGACGCCGAAACACTCGGGAAAGCCACGGGTGCCGATCAAAAACAGCACAAGGCAACGTACCCTGGTCTGTATGGGTTAGAAGAGTCACAGGCCATGGCCGCCCGTTGTGTAGAGGAGTCCAGAAAGTCACTAAAATACCTATCCGGCGATACATGGGCTCTCGACCAGTTGGCGCTGTTTGTTCAGAACCGTGATCGTTAAGATACAGGCATGAATGCTCGCGGTCGCCAAGAGTACCCCGAACAAGGCCTCAAATGGTCTCACTTGAGGTCTCACATGAACGTTTCTGTAAGCTGGTATCATTGAAGTGATCCCAGGGCTGTGGTATAATATTTATACTATAATGGTGGATGATGCAGTATCCTAGTCACAGAGTTTGCTTTCGAAGACGGGCCTAAAAATCCGTAAAGGGCACATCGATGAAGTCCCTGGTGGTGGCATTCGACGCCCAGTCGGGTGCTGCTGCTGGGGGTTAAGGTTGAAGGGCGATCTACAAGGGCATGTAGGCGTGGACCCTTCTTCCACGGAGACCCAAGACTGTGGGCGGTTTGGGAGACCAGCCGCTTATGGCTTGGGATAGGAACCTGCACGCGATGCGCGCAGCGGTTGAAACCCGCTAGTGTTGGGTGCAGTGTAGCCTGCCTTGCGTGGTGGCGGAGGGATAGTGGATCGAACCGGCGTTCCAAAGGCCAAGGGACGCGGGTATTGCTGCTTGAAACTTCCACTGCAACAGAGGCTAGAAGCAAGGGACTGTGTTGAGGAAAACTCCTAGGCTGTTTTCTTTGTGAAAGGTTAAGGGAGGATTACAGTGTGTGCTCAGTGGTAATCCAGCCTCACCGATGGCGACACGGTGAAGAGCTCGGAAAGGGGAAACCGCCGAGCTGGCGACAGCACGGAAGAGCTTTGGGAAAACCTGCTGGACCTTAAGCCACAATCTTTACTCCTTTGATTGTCATCCACCATTATTGTTTGTCACTACATTGGACGCGTTGAATGCTTTTTAGAATGGAGACGGAGCCTAGTGGTGCGTTGGCGGCAAATCCTAACGATAGTTTTGATGACCTTTTTTTTGTCCATTGTCTTTAACCTGGGCAGCAGCAGTTTGCTGAGGATTGTGCCGCTGGTATTTAGCTTTGGGCTTCTTTTTTTTATTGTCCTGATTGGGATCGTTTTTGATATCGTTGGCGTGGCCGCAGCGGCCGGGAAAGAGAGCCCATTCCATGCCATGGCGGCCAACCGCATACCCGGTGCCAAGCAGGGGATCTGGATGCTGCGTAATGCCGATCGAGTGGCCACCTTTGCCAGTGACGTTGTGGGAGATATTGCAGGTACACTCTCTGGTGCCATCGGCGCCGCCATCGTTTTTCGCCTTCTGCTGACGCAGCCGGGTTGGAATGAAACAGCTCTGACTACACTAACGATTGCCGTTGTGGCGGCAGTGACGGTCGGAGGCAAAGCCTGGGGCAAGACCATAGCTATCTCTCGGTGTACAGAGATACTTTACATAGCGGGCCGGGTTCTGTACATGCTAGAACCTTTTGGGCTGCGGTTAGAAAAGTCTAACCATGGCCGCAATCGCCCAGTGACCCGCAGGCGAATGTGAGAAAGGATGTCTAGCAGTGCTTGAACGCATACAGAACCCCAATGATCTAAAAGACTTGTCTGTACGTCAACTGAAAGATTTGGCAGAGGA
>SLOZ01000126.1 GCA_007132255.1 Limnochordia bacterium
CAGCCTTGTTGTACCACTGCCCAATTCGTCCTAGTTCATCCTCACGGTCCATGGACACGTCCTGTGTCAGATCGCCCTCTGCCAGGGATTCCAAGCCCCGTTCCAAGACTCCTAGGGGACCGGTCAGCCAGCGCGCCATCACTGCCGCTGCGATGAGCGTCAGCAACAAAGCCCCGGCCAAAAACAGCCAAAGTCGCAGCAGCAGCCCCTGGGCTTCACCCAGAGTTTCCTGGACAGGTACTGACACTACAAAGGACCAACCTGGTGTATGGGCTACCGGGGTAAAGACATGCAGTGCAGTCTCGCCAGCATGGGAGAACCTTTCTAAACCCGTCTGTCCGTCGTGGATCCGGCGGACTATGGGTGCCTGCGCTCCATGCTGTTGGGTCAACGTGCTCTCCATCACGAAGGACGCGTCTGCGTGGGCGATGTAGGTGCCATCCTGCGCCACGAGGTAACCAAACCCGGATCTTCCCAACTCCACATCCGCCGCCAACGCCGTCAGGAACTCTAGGGTCATGGCTGCTCCCAACAGGCCCAGACGCTCCCCGCGTTGATTGTAGACAACGTGAGCCAAAACCACCACCGGTCGCCCCGAAACCGCCGATAGCAACGGTTGGGACACAAAACTTGTTGCGCCCTGCTGGACGATGGCCCGAAAATAATCCCGTTCTGCCACATTGCCGCGCTGCTGCGAACTGGTGACGAAGTCACCGTCCAGATTGGCAAAGAACAGCATCTCCATGTCATTATGTAAGGGCAAGTTGTCGGAAAAGAGATAGGATTGGCGTGTCCGCTCACTGCTATGGGCAAGGCGCGGATCCTGGGCCAGAATCTCAAGATTGGTTTGGTGCATCTGCAGCCACTGCCCCAATCGCTGGGCTCGGCCTTGGACGACCTCCATGGCTATTTGCTCCGTCATCGGAATGACGGTACTCCGCAGATCCAGATACAGCGTGCCTCCGAGTGCTGTTAGGATCACAAAGACCGACAATCCCATGACCAGCAGCATCTTTGTCCGCATGCTTTTCAAGGCCACTCCTCCCATCTCGTCCTGCTGTCGTTGAAGTTCTGCACACACGCTGGATCGCCCAAGCAACTCCGCACTGAGCCACACCGCTTCAGCCGTGGTCTATCCTCACCGGTAGGCGGATGCCTCGGTCAAGCGATCACCGCATCCGTCGCCATTGACCGCAGCTCGCTGCTGATGCTTAGATTCCATGGTTTCATTGTACACTGCCCGCCGCGCACTGTCGATATTCTTCATGCAATTGGCGTAGGAATATTCTGTGCTTTTTGGCAATAGGAGTTGAGTCACACTCCGCGGCTTCCCCGACCGGTTCCGAAGCACCCTTAACAAGCACGAACTGGTCGACCGGCAGGGTTTTGGTTCGAGATTAAGCACATTTCTCTCCATGCGGGGTGTTGGCGCCGAATAATGCGGAATTTTGGGAGGAAGCACTGGCTGGGCGTCGAACATATATACGGTATTTCCGAGAATCTGGGATTACTATAACATTGGTATTGTCAGGCCAGTGATTTCATTGCGGTCTCAGCTTTGCCGTTCCAGCCGACCACAGATCTAAACAGCGGCGATTTTACCAAGAAAGGTGCGTTTTCCATGGTGTCCTTGGCAGCATTTTTGACCCAGCTTATTCTGCATCCCGGCTCCTTAACCCTTCTTATCCTCTACGGAGCAGCAGGCGTCTGGCGCCATCTCTATCTGGGGTACTCCCTTGTGGGTGGGCTGCAAGCCAGCCTTTTTACCGTTCTCCTTTACATACTGGCGCTGGCAGCCATTCATGTCCTGTCAGGTGATCATTCTGGACGTTTCCAAGCTCGCCGTTTAGGACTGCCAGCAACGCGTGTTGCCCTGATTCTCAACCTCATCCTTTATGGGTTTCTTTGGCTGATCCTTTTGGATCGGCACCAGCGCCTGGGGTATTTGGCCAGCCCACCGCTGCTGCAGCATGTGCCGGGTTGGGAGGCTTACCAGAGTTTCACCCAGGGCAGTCTCGTCCAGACTTTAACCGTGATTCCAGGCTGGAGCAGCAGTATGGTCTCCAGTATGTTTCTGCTGCTGCCGTTCTTGGTCCTGATGCCGGTTTTCATTCTGCTGATCTGTGGTGTGCGACCCGGTGGCTTTGGCCTGAGCGGTGGCGATATCAAGCCGGCTCTGCCTTTCCTGGGCATCTTCGGTGCTGCCTTTGTTCTGTCGGGACTGTCGCTGTCACGATTGGGCCTACTGCTGCTGACGTATGTGTACACTGGTTTCCAGGAAGGTGTCTTCTACCGCGGCGTCATCCAGCCTTTGTTGGTACGGACCAGTCAAAGCGCTGTTTGGGGTATCTCGCTGGCGGCCATTCTGTACGGCTTAGCCTATCTGCCGCACTTTTTGTTCCGTACCCAGCTAGCGGTACCGCTGGCCTTTGCCGAAGCTGCCGGCACCATGCTCTTTGGGGCGTTTCTGGGCTATGGAGTGCATCGTTCCGGTATGCTGTGGCCGTGGATGCTGATCCATGCGGTGAGTCATCTTGTGGCGTGGTAATTGGCCCGCTTCGATCATCCCAGCGCTAGGGTCCGGATGCCCCGTTTTTGCCCATAACGGTCCTCCAGTCTGCTTGTTTGCTGGACGTACGCAGCCAGCAAAACTGTTCCTATCCAGGCTGTGAGAAACTCGCTGAAAGGCTTTGCCAACCTATGGTAGTTCCGGTCACCATCTCTCGACAACAGAGGTGTTGGCCAGACTGATCTGGAATTCTTTGCCCCGCATCCACTGGAAACCACGGGCGAACGCCTAAAACTAGTCCAGCGTGACCGAACGTCCATTCGTCTGGCTGCCAGCGACCCGAGTCTGTTTCACCGAGTACCCCGTGACACACCGCTTTTCTCAACTCAATTCGCGGCTGCCATCAGGCCATGGCAGCCGCCTGAGTAAAACGAAAACCATCTTGCAGCGACGACTTGCATGTGGTCACAGCTGCCGAATGAGGTGAACGTGATGACAACAGCAACACAACCCAATGTTATTTGGATTTTCGC